>JAITAX010000262.1 GCA_031283865.1 Eubacteriales Family XIII. Incertae Sedis bacterium | reverse complement strand
GTTCGCAATCGTGTGCGCGGGATGGCCCTTCGTCGGATGCACGACAATGCCCGCCTGCTTGTCGATCACGAGCAGGTCCGCGTCCTCGCAGACGACGCGGATCGGGATGGGTTCGGGTGCGAAGCCGCTCTCTTCCGCGGGAAAGATCACCGTGAGCACATCGCCCGGCGCGGCGCGGGCGTTCATCTTGACGGGCAGGCCGTTTTTGTACACGCCCCCGCCGTATTTCAAGCGCCGCAGCAGCCTCGCGGAGATCGAGAGACGCCGTCTCAGTATTTCGCGAACGCCGTAGCATTCGTCTGTCTCGCCCACCCTGTATAAAAGGTCGTATTCTTTCGTCACAGCAGCTTCTGTTTCACCTTGTTCCAAAAATCGTAGTGCGGGAAGCGCAGCAGCCGCACCGTTTCGCCGGAAAAGGCGATGTGTATCTGCTTGACCCCCGTGTAGGTGCGCTCCGCGCCGTCAGCCGCGATCAGGATGTCGGGCGCCCGCACGAACTCGGGAAACACGTTGACGGAGAGGTGCGGCGGCAGCAGTACGCTCGAGGTGAAAGAGCGGTAGGCGGAGTTGTTGATCGGCGCAATCGGTGTGATCTGCAAGAGGTCGAGCCGCGGGTCCACGATGCTGCCCCCGAGCGCGTAGTTGTAGGCCGTGCTGCCGGCCGGCGTCGAAACGAGAATCCCGTCGCCGCGAAATGTTTCGATGAAGCTGTCGCCTATGAATATGTGCAAATTAGCCACATGCGAATGCGCGCCGTGGATCGCGATCTCGTTCAGCCCGAGCAGCGCGTCAAAAGCCTCGTCGTCCGCGCCGACGATGCGCGCGCGCAGGGTTCTCAGCTCCTGCAGGACGCATTGCTTTTCCCTGTACCTGAATATAAATTCGTCGAGTTCGCCGGGCTGCAATTCCTGAAAGAAACCGACATGTCCCGTGTTGACGCCGATGAGGGGCGTCGCGGGGAAGCGCAGCGCGGCGAGCGTGCTGAGCAGGGAACCGTCGCCGCCGATGCAGACGATAAATTCAACCGTTTCATCAAAATCGGAAACGACCGTAAATCCCGCGTTCGCAAGCTTGGTTCTGAAGCCGCTTTCGATCTCCCGCGAGGCATCGTCGCCTTTCGCGAATATGCTGACCTTTCCGTACTCCGCATCTTTCACAGCCATATGCCCGTCTCCGTCACGGCATCGCTTCCAAGGCGTCCACGAGCGATTCAAAGGCGTCCATGGCTTGCTCCACGGGTGCCGGCTCGCTCATGTCCACGCCCGCGATCTTGAGCAGTTCTATCGGATCGTCGCTCTCGCCCGTCTTTAAAAACGCGATGTAGGCGTCGCGCTCCGCCGCGCCCCCCTCGAGCAGGCGCTTTGCAATCGCCGTCGCCGCCGAAAAGCCCGTCGCGTACTTGTAGACGTAAAAAGCGCGGTAAAAATGCGGGATGCGCGACCATTCCGCCGCGATGGCCTCATCACTGATGACGAACTCGCCGAAGTATTTCTTGTTCAGGGCCAGATATTCCCGCGAAAGCAGGTCCGCCGTCAGGGCCTCGCCGTTCTCGACAGCCGCGTGCGTCAGGCGTTCGAACTCCGCGAACATCGTCTGGCGAAAGAGCGTCGTGCGAAATTCTTCTATGTACATGGCGAGCAGGTATTTCTTTTCCTCGGGGTCCCGCGCGTCGGCTATGAGCCGGTGCATCATCAGCGATTCGTTCACGGTGGAAGCCACCTCTGCCGTGAATATCGAATGCCCGCCGTATACGAAAGGCTGCGTCCTGCGCGTGTACCAGGAGTGCATGGAATGGCCCATCTCGTGAACGATTGTAAACAGGTCTTTCAGTTTTTCGTTGTAGCTCAGCAGGATGAAAGGCTTGCTGTCGTAGCTGCCGAAAGAGTAAGCGCCGCTCGTCTTCCCCTCGTTCTCAAAGACGTCGATCCAGCCGTCCCGCACGCCCTGCAACGCCGAGCCTACGTATTCGTCGCCGAGTACGGCAAGCCCGTCCTGCATGAGGCGCAGGGCCTCTTCGTAGGGCAGCTTCTCTTCCTTGCGCTCAATCGCGGGCGCGTAGATGTCGTACATGTGCAGCTCGTCCACGCCGAGCAGCCGGCGCTTGGTCCCGAGATATCTGTGCAGGACGCCAAGCCGGTCGTTTACGACGCGGATCAGGTTGTCGTAGACCGAGAGCGGGATGTTGTCGCCCGACAGCGCGGCCTCTATGGCGGAGGGGTATTTGCGGATGCGGGCCATCACGACGTCTGTCTTCGTGTTGAAGCTGTAGGTGGCGGCGAGCGTGTTGCGCTGCCTGTGATAGGCGTCGTACATCTTCGTGAAAGCCTCTTGCCGCACGGAGCGCTTGCGCGATTCCATAAAGCCGATGTAGCGCCCGTGCGTCAATTCCGCGGCCTCCCCGTCCTCGTCCGTGACGAAGCCGAACTGAATGTCCGCGTTGTTGATCATGCCGAAGATGTCGCCCGTCGCGCCCGTCACCTCCGAGAGCTGCGCAAGCAGATTTTCTTCGGCCTCGGAAAGCACGTGCGCTTTCTCCCGCAGCAGTACGCGAAAGAGCTGCGCGTAGGTTCCCAGACCCGCTTCCTCTTCCGCATAGCGCTTCAAAAGCGTCTCGTCTATAGTCAAAAACTCGGGCGTGAAGAACGAAACCGCCGCCGAAACCTTAGCCATAAGCGTCTGCGCTCTGTCGCACAGGGCCTGGGCGCGCGTATCGCGGTTGTCCTCATCCCTGCGCATACGCGCGTATACAAACACCCGTTCGGCAAGCTGCCAAAGCGCATCTTTCTCGCGCAGCGCGGCCAGCAGCGTCGCGGCGCTCTCGGCCAGCCGACCCGCAAAGCGCGCGTAGCGCGCCGCAGTCTCCTCCGCGCGCACGGCGTCCGCCGCCCAAGCCTCCTCGTCGGCGTACATGGACGCGAGGTCCCATTTATACCGCGCGGGTATATCTTCCCGTTTTTTCGTCTCCTTGCTCATAAGCCTCCTTTCGGTCCTCTGCGCCGCGGAATTGCGAAAGCCGGCGGCGGGCGCGGACGCGCCCGGCAAGCGCGCAAGCCCATACAACAATCATACCGGCAGATGGGAAATAAAGCAACAACGGAATTTTTGAAGCTTGTGTTTTTTTGCCGTTTTCGGTTACAATTCAGAGCCGGACGGCCGTGGGGCCGAGATTGCCCGGATGCGTTGGTTACAATTCAGATCCGGCCGGAAGCTTGGTAATCCCCCGGCCCCGAAATAAGCAAATTCTGCAAGGGGACCTTGCGCAAAAAATACGGAAAAGTGCATAAAACGGATTGACAGAAGAAAGTTTTCGGGATTTAATAGTTTTATCTGTAAAAACGACAAGACAGGGGGCGCGTCGAAGTTTCGCAACACTTGAGCTATTCCGGAAAACACATGTAAGCCGGCACGCACGGGAAAACTGAAACTCGGACGCAGACCAAAAGAATGACCGCCGATTTGCCCCGCCCAAATTATGGAGGCTCGAACATGGAAAATCAAAATCTCGAGTGGAAGCAATCGTGGCGCGATGAATATATGAAAACGCTCTGCGGTTTTGCCAACGCGAACGGCGGCGTCATGGAAGTCGGGCGGCGTGACGACGGCGAAATCATCGGCGTTTCCGACACGAAAAAATTGACAGAGGACTTGCCGAACAAAATACGGAGCGCGATGGGCATTATTCCGTCAATAGATATT
>JAITAX010000232.1 GCA_031283865.1 Eubacteriales Family XIII. Incertae Sedis bacterium | reverse complement strand
TTTTTGAAGCCGCGCCCTTTGCGAAAAGCGGGGGTCTCGGCGATGTGGGAGGCGCACAGCCTTTCTATCTGAAAGAGAGCGGACACGACGTGCGCGTCGTCATGCCCACGCACGACGCGATCTCAAGCAGATTCAGAAGCGAGATGAAGCAGCTCTTTAACTTTCAGGTGCAATTGGGCTGGCGCACGCAGTATTGCGGCGTGGAAACGCTCAAGCACAAGGGCGTGATCTATTATTTTATCGACAACGAGCAATACTTTAAGCGCGATTCGCTGTACGGTTACGGCGACGACGAGGAGAGGGCGGCTTTTTTCTGCAAGGCGACGCTCCTCTGCCTGACGCACCTCGAGCGCTTCAAGCCGCAGATCATCCACTGCAACGACTGGCACACCGCGCTCATTCCCGTTATGCTGAAAGAATACTTCGGCGAACATCCCTACTACTACGACATCAAGAGCGTCATGAGCATTCATAATTTAAAATATCAGGGAATCACGGGACGCGGCTTCCTCGGGGACGCCCTCGACATGGCGGAGCACGTCGCGGCGTGCGATTATCTGGCTTTCGGCGGTGCCGTCAATTTCTTGAAAGGCGCGCTGCACTACGCGGACGCGATCACGACGGTCAGTCCGACCTACGCGCGGGAGATCCTGACGCCCTACTTCGGTGAGGGCTTGGACGGCGTGCTGCGCTGGCGCGCGGAATGCCTGACCGGCATACTGAACGGCATAGACTACAGCGAGTACGACCCCGCCATCGACAAGAATATCTTCAGGACTTATCCCGGAGGCGACAGCGAGGGCAAGGCTTTCAACAAGAAGAACCTGCAAGCGGAGCTTTCGCTTCCCGCGGCGGCCGATACGCCGCTCCTCGTAATCGTAAGCCGCCTCATCGAGCAAAAGGGTCTCGATCTGGTTGCGCATATCTTGGAGGAACTGCTGTACGCGGACGATGTGCAGCTCGCCGTCCTCGGCACGGGCGACTGGCGCTATGAAGAGATGTTCTACTATTTCGCAAACCGCTATCCGGGGAAGACAGCCGTCCGCATCACTTTCGACGAAACGCTGGCGCGCAAGATCTACGCGGGCGGCGACATCCTCCTGATGCCGTCGAAGTTCGAACCCTGCGGCATAACGCAGATGATCGCGATGAAGTACGGGACGCTGCCTATCGTTCGTGAAACGGGCGGTCTGCGCGATACGGTTACGCCCTACGATGAATTTACGGGCGAGGGTACGGGCTTCAGCTTCGCGAATTACAACGCGCACGAGTTGCTTTTTACCGTTCGAAAAGCGACGGATCTCTACCGAAACGACCGCGCCGCGTGGCGCCGCATCCAAAAGAACGCCTGCGAGACCGATTTCAGTTGGCGTGCTTCGGCGGATCGATACGCGGCCCTGTACGACGGAATATGCAAGAAATCGAGGCTCTTCAGGAAGTAAACTTTAAATTTTAACCAGAGGTATCCCATGAACAGAATTTCTCTGTACCACAATTCGCATCTTGCGCGGTACAGATTTCCTTTCGGCGCAGCACCCTGCGGCATGACGGTCGCGTTTTCGCTGGACGTCACGGGTCTGCCGGCCGATTGCTCCTGCCACCTGCGCATATGGTTTCAGGACGCCGGCGAAACCTTGTTCCCGATGTCTGTGATCGGAGAACCGACGCCGGCGGAAGCGCACGGCGAAAGCTTTGGCGCCGTCTGCCGGAAGTACGCCTGCGCTTATACGCTGCCCGATACGCCGGGCAACGTCTGGTATTATTTCATCGTGGCGAGCAGCGGCGTCACGCGCTACTACGGCAACAACGACCAAAGTCGCGGCGGCGAGGGCAAGGAGACGTTTTCACCGCCCCCCTCCTACCAGCTTACGGTCTACGAGGACAGCCCCGTTCCCGCTTGGTGGAAAGAGGGCCTCGTCTATCAGATCTTCGTGGACAGGTTCTTTCGCGGCAGCGACTGGAAAGAACGCTTTTTCGACGCGCAGCATACGGAGGACCGCCGCGGGCCGACGCGCATCCTGCAGAGCGATTGGAGAGACAGCCCCTTTTTATATAAAGACGACAGAGGTTGGGTCATGCGCTGGCCTTTCTTCGGCGGCACGCTCGAGGGGGTGCGCGAGAAGCTTTCCTATTTGAAGAGCCTCGGCGTCACCGTCCTCTACCTGAATCCCATATTTGAAGCCGCAAGCAACCACAAATACGACACGGGCGACTACATGAAGATCGATCCCGGCTACGGGGACGAGGCGGCTTTTCGACTGCTCGCGAAAGAAGCGCAGAATTGCGGAATCTCAATCGTGCTGGACGGCGTGTTCAGCCATACGGGCGCGGACAGCCTCTATTTCAACAAATACGGCAACTATCCCTCTCTCGGCGCGTGGCAGTCCAAGGATTCGCCCTGCCGGTCGTGGTATCGCTTCACCCATGAGCAGCCGGGCTACGAGTGCTGGTGGGGTGTGGACGATCTGCCGAACGTCGATGAATCGGACGCGAGTTTCCGCGCCTTTATCTGCGATGACGACGACAGCGTGGTGCGGCATTGGATCAAGGCCGGCGCGCGCGGCTGGCGGCTCGATGTGGCCGACGAACTGCCCGACGAATTTATATACGAGATACGGAAAGCCATGAAAGAAACCGATCCCGGCAGCGTGCTTTTGGGCGAGGTCTGGGAGGACGCCTCCAACAAGACGAGCTACGGCGCCATGCGTCGCTACCTGCTCGGCTCGGAACTCGATTCGACGATGAACTATCCTTTTCGCGACTTCAGCTTGGACTTTTCGATGGGCCGCATCGCGCCCGCCGAGGTGCATTCCCGCGTCATGAGCCTGTACGAAAATTATCCGCGGGAGTATTTCTTTTCCTGCCTGAACCTGATCGGCAGCCACGACAAGCCGCGCATCCTCTCGGTTCTGGGCGAAGCGCCGATTGACGCACAGCTCAGCGAATGGCAGAAGCAGTCCTGGCGTCTGAACGACGCGCAGCGGGACTTGGCTAAGCGCAGGCTGAAGCTGCTCGTCGTTTGGCAGATGAGCTTCCCGGGCGTACCCTCCGTATTTTACGGCGACGAGGCCGGCGCGGAGGGTTTCAACGACCCCTATAACCGCGTTCCTTTCCCGTGGGGCCGTGAGGATGCGGACATTCTGGAGCGATATCGCACCGTCGGCAATCTGCGCACGGAATACGACCTGTTCCGCAAGGGGGAATTTATCTCCTACGACGGCTACCGACATATGTACGCTTTCTGCCGGCGCGGCGAACGCGAACGCGCCGTCGTGCTGTTGAACGGCTCGCGGGAGGAGAGCGAAGAAGCGTTGATCGCACTCTCGCGAGACGAAACCGTATTCGTCGAATTGCTTTCGGGTGAGATTCTCGAAGCGCAGCGCGCGGACGCGCCCGCAGGCGAGGCGGGCGACTGCGACGAGGCGACGGCTTGGGCGGGCGGAGACCTCGATTCTTTGGGCGACCGGCCGCCGGCCGCGCTGCGCGTGACGGTCGGCCCGCTCGAAAGCAAGATCCTGTACATCCGAAAAGCCGATCCCGCGAGTCTCGTCATGAAAACCCTGCCGCGGGCCGCGGGCCTCCTCTGCCACATCACATCCCTGCCCTCCGAAACGGGTTGCGGCGACCTCGGCAAGGCCGCCTACGATTTCTGCGACTATCTCTCCTCTGCCGGACAGCGGATCTGGCAGGTGCTGCCCGTTACGACGGCGGGCGGCGGCAATTCGCCGTATTCGGGCAATTCGGCTTTTGCGGGCAACGAGCTACTGATCGACATAAACGGCCTGATCCGGATGGGACTTCTGACGGAGGAAGATTTGCCGAAACCGAACCTGACTGCGCGGGTATTGCAAAACATCGTGACGGGCGGGAACGGAAACCGCGCGGATTTCACGCGCGCGCGCGCCGTCAAGCAACCGCTGTTCGAGAAAGCCTTTGCTGCTTTTGATCGGAACGAAGCCGCTTTTTTGGATTTCTGCGGCAAGAACGCGTGGCTCTCCGACTACTGCCTCTACCGCGCCATAAGCGACGAGCGGGGCGGCGCGCCGTGGCAGGAGTGGCCTGTACCCTTGCGAGACCGCAATCCGCAGGAGCTTGCGCGATGCAGGACGGAACTTGCGGACACCGTCGCTTTCCACGCGTTCTTGCAGTATCTCTTCATGAAGCAATGGGACGCGCTCAAGGCCCACGCCGCCAAACGCGGCGTTTCTATCCTCGGCGATCTGCCCATCTACGTCGCCGCGTCGAGCTGCGACACGTGGACGCACAGAAACCTCTTCGATTTGGACGAGCGCGGACAGATGTGCAAGATGGGTGGCGTGCCGCCCGACGCGTTCACGGAGGACGGTCAGAACTGGCGCAATCCCGTCTTCCTTTGGGATGCGCACAGGCGGCAGGGCTATCGCTGGTGGATCGAACGCTTCCGCCGCAATCTGCGGCTTTACGATTTTCTGCGCCTCGATCATTTCCGCGGCTTTGAAGCTTGCTGGGAGATCCCGGGCGGCGCGCAAACGGCGCGGGACGGCAACTGGAACAAGGGTCCCGGAAAGGCGCTCTTCGAGGCCGTTGAGGACGCGCTCGGCCCGCTTCCGCTGCTGGCGGAGGACCTCGGCGTGATTACGTCGGGCGTGAGCGATCTGCGCAATACTTTCGCATGGCCGGGCATGAAAGTTTATCAATTCCACGCGGATGAAATGACGCCGCAACGCGGCGATGCGGACGCGGCGGATTGCGTGGCCGGGAAAGGAGACGCGCCGGACGCGCGCCGGGACGACGACGCGCCGGAGGAAGTCCCCGCGACCGCGTTTTTGCAGGTATACTACACGGGTACGCACGACAATGATACCCTCGCAAGCTGGGTTTCCGAGAATCCGCTTCCCTCGGGACAGGCCCCGCAGCTCGCGGCGCCGGGACAGGCGGACGCCCCTGCGGACCGCGTGCGGGAAAGCTGTGCGGCGATCATCGAGACGCTCTACGCCGCGCCGGCCGTGTGGGTCATCCTGCCCTTGCAGGACGCATTCCTCCTCGGCTCGGACGCGCGCATGAACACGCCGGGTACAGCCGAGGGCAACTGGGTTTGGACCGCGTCGCAGGATCTCTTCACGCAGGAATCCGCGGCTTGGCTGCGCGGCTTGGCCGAAAAGTACGATAGGATGGGCTGAGGCGGCGGCGCCGCCCCTGCCCGCGCCAATCGGGCAATCATAGGACGATTTCGGGTCGGCCTCGGGTCGAAATCCCGATTTATTATAATAATTTCGGATTGAAATCCGAAATTATTATGTTATAATGGGATTACATACAGCAAAACCGCATCGCGGACACCGGGCGCGCATACGCGCGAGCGATAAAAAAACGGGGATCAGAGCCGAGGATGATCAAACGGCAGTTGGAGGAAAGGATTCGCGCGAACCTTTGGAAAGGCAAGGCGATTCTCATCATGGGCGCGCGGCAGGTGGGAAAGACGACGCTCGTCAACGCTCTGTTCGCGGAGCGCAGCGACGCGCTGTACCTGTCGGGCGACGAACCCGATGTCAGGGCCTTGTTCGGCGATGCCACGTCCGCGCGCTTTCGCGCGATCATCGGCGCTCGGAGCGTCCTGATCTTAGACGAGGCGCAGCGCATCCCCGACATCGGTTTGAAGCTGAAACTCATTACGGATCAAATACAGGAGGTGCAGTTGATCGCCACGGGCAGTTCGTCTTTCGACCTTGCGAATCGCGTCAATGAACCGCTGACGGGCCGAAAGTTCGAATACGCGCTGTATCCGCTGTCGTTCGCGGAAATGACCGCGCATCACGGCCTGCTTGAGGAGTGGCGTCTGCTTCCGCAGCGTCTGATCTATGGGTATTACCCGGACGTCGTGCAAAACGCGGGCGACGAAAGGACGATCCTCACGCAGCTCGCGGACAGCTATCTCTACAAGGATATACTGAGCTTGGAGAACGTCAAGAAGTCCGACAAGCTGATCACGCTGCTGCAGGCTCTGTCCCTGCAGTTGGGCGCGCAGGTTTCCTACAACGAACTCGCGGGACTCTGCGGGCTCGACGCCAAGACGATTGAACGCTACATCGGTCTGCTCGAATCGGCCTACATCATCTTCCGGCTGCGCTCGTTCGGCAGAAACCTGCGGAACGAACTCAAATACAGCCGAAAGATCTACTTTTACGACAACGGCATACGGAACGCACTGACGGCGAATTTTGCCCCCGTCGAACTGCGTGGCGACATCGGCGCGCTGTGGGAGAACTTCCTGATGGCGGAACGCCTGAAATACAGGCGATACCGCGCGCACCCGGCCAACGCTTGGTTCTGGCGGACGCAGCAACAGCAGGAGATCGACTACATCGAGGAATACGACGGCGTCCTGCACGCCTATGAGTTCAAATGGAATCCAAACGCGAAAGCAAAAGCGCCGGCCGCATTCCTGCGGGCTTACCCGGGCAGCGACTACAGCGTCGTGCATCGGGATAATTTTGAAGACTTTGTTCTGTAGGAAAGCTCCGGGGAGACGCCCTTGCCCCTGTCCGCACTTTCCTCCCGCGATTTCAAACGATGGACCCTGTTGCGGTTCGCCCTTTCGGCAACAACCCCTGACGGCGCATCAATCGTTACCGGCCTTTAGCCGAGGGGGGGGGTGCGGCGTCTGTTCAATTTAACCATCAATTCTTGGCGGTTTCTTACATCCATTTTCTCGAAGATGTGCGCGATATGCGTATAGACCGTCTTTCTGCTCAAAAACAGCTTACTGCTGATTGTTTCCGTGCCGGCGCCGGTTCTTATCAAACCCGCTATTTCGGATTCTCTTGGCGTAAGCGGCGCTTTTCTTTCCGCCTCGGACGGGCGCGAAAGGACGGCGGCGTACAGGTTTCTGTGCAGATTGAAGATATGCGGCTGAACGCAGTCCGCAATCCGCAGCTCGCGGTCTGTAAATCTGCACGGGGAAACGCGTTCCAGCGATATGGCGCATTTCAGTGCGCCGCAGTTGTCGGACATGCCGAAACCCAAGCTGTACTTGAGATGCTGCGGTCTTATATAATCGGTCAGGTATTCGCCGCCGTCCCGCGTATCCGTGTAGTCGTAAAAACGATCTTCGACACAAGGCAGGACGAGTTCGGAGCCGTTTCTCTTTATGTGTGCGTACAGGCCGTGGCAGCCGTTTTCGAGTTTCGAGTAATACTCCCGCCAAAGGCTCGACCATCTCTTGCTCACATTCAGCAAATACTCGTCGCATACATCTTCTTCATCGTCCACATAGTAGACGCGCGCTTGGTCGAAAGGAATCAAAGCGACGATTTTTTTGACGACTGCTTCACTGAAATCCTTGGGATTTCGTATGGAACCGCAGTCGATCAGAAATTCGTGTATCTTATCCCAAGGCAGGGCGTCGTGTTCCGTATCCATGTGAAAAAACCTGCGAATCATTTTAACGACGAGGCGTTATGCGGATTGTGCGAGATAAACCGGCGGACAGTGCGCGTGTTTCCGTTTCGGCTTGCCCAAAATGGAGGCGCGAAGCGCATTTCGGAGATTTCTGTTGTCGTTTGCAGCCTATGTATATAATAGCATTTTTATGGATTTTTAGCTACAAGGTTTTTTAAAAAAATACATAATCTTATGTATTTAACCCGCTGAATTTTCTGTGTAAACTGAAATCGTATCACCGGAGGTCCAAGCGGCCTCGCGACATCCTTGTTGCGTCTTGCCGAATTTTTATGGAAAGGTGTAAAAGGAAGAACCGAACAACCGACCGAACAAAATACACATCGAAACGAATCGTAAAGAAAGGATGGTTACAGCATGAAATTGAAAGGAAAAGTTGTGATCGTAACCGGCGCGAGCGCCGGTATGGGAAAGGCCATAGCGCGCCTTTTTTCGGAAGAAGGTGCGATTGTGATCGCCGTAGCCAGGCGCAAGGAGCGCTTGGAGGCACTGGTTAAAGAAGCGGCGGAAAAAGGCGGAGAAATTGTGGCATACAGCGCGGATCTGTCCATTCCGCAAAGCATTGACGCATTGCTGTCGTTTGTGCGCGAAAAATACGAAAAACCGGACATCGTGGTAAACAATGCGGGCATTTTGGATCAGATGACGCCTGCGGCGGATTTGACGGACGCGCTTTGGGACAGCATCATACAGATGAACCTGACCGCCGTCATGCAGATGACGCGCGCGGCCTTGCGGTTGATGCTTGAGCAGGGCGGCGGTGTCTTTGTGAATATCGCTTCGGTCGGCGGCCTGAACGGATGCCGAGGCGGCGCGGCGTACACGGCTTCGAAGTTCGGCTTGATAGGCCTTACTAAAAATGTAGGCTTTATGTACGCGAAGCAGGGGATTCGGGCAAATGCGATCTGCCCGGGGGCGGTCGATACGGAAATCGCGGAAGCGGGCCTGAAGAACGTGAACCCTTTCGGGAAAGAGCGGACGGCGGCGGGTTTCGGCGCCTGCCCTCGCATGGGGACGCCGGAGGAAATCGCCGCGGTCGCCCTGTTCCTCGCTTCGGATGACGCCTCTTTCATAAACGGCGCCACCTTGGCGGCCGATGCCGGATGGACAGCCTATTGATGGTATGCCGCGCATTCAACGATAAGCACCCTGCATCCTGTAACATCTAAAAGAGCCTCGGCGTCCCTTTCACCACCCTTTCACCGGCGCGGGAAAACCCATTGCGTTTTCCCGCGTTTGCCGGTATGATGGGGTAAAGAAAACGGTCAGCGGGCGCGAGGCCCGGAAAGGAAAGGGTCATGGAAGCAGCGGAAATCATACAATTCATCAGGGATGCGGAGAAAAAGACGCCTGTCAGGGTATTCCTAAAGGAGAAGCGAGAGATCCGTTTTGAAAACTGCAGCGTGTTCGGCGTCGGTGACAAGATCGTGTTCGGGGATTGGAGCGACGTCAAACGGGCTTTGGAACTGCAGCGCGAGGACATTGAAGACCTCGTGATCGAAAGCGATTGCAGAAATTCGGCGATACCCCTGCTGGACACGAAAGAGATCAAGGCGCGCATAGAGCCGGGTGCCGTCATACGTGACCGCGTCGAGATCGGCGAGGGCGCCGTCGTCATGATGGGTGCCGTGATCAATATAGGCGCAGTCATCGGCGCGGGTACGATGATCGACATGGGCGCAATACTCGGCGGTCGCGCGACGGTCGGGAAGAACTGTCACATAGGTGCGGGCGCGGTGCTGGCCGGCGTCATCGAGCCGCCGAGCGCGAAGCCCGTCGTCGTCGAGGACGGCGTGCTGATCGGCGCGAACGCGGTGGTGCTCGAGGGGGTCCGCGTCGGCAGGGGCGCCGTCGTGGCGGCGGGCGCCGTCGTGATCGAAGACGTGCCGGCCGAAACGGTTGTGGCCGGCGTCCCCGCGCGGGCCGTCAAGAGCGTGAAAGACACCGCCGCGGCGAAGATCGAACTCGTGCAGGCCCTGCGGGAGCTGTAAGCCCTCGGCCGGCTCTGAAGTTTCCGGCTAACCATCGAAAACAAACCGCCGATGATTTTTCGTTGGCGGTTTACTTATGCACTCCTGTATGGTATACTTTGAATCGCGGCGCTGTATTTCGGAAAGAAAGCGGCAGCGCGTTTGGAGGGAGAAACATGAGCAGGGACAAGCTGAAAGGTTTCGCCGTCGGATTCGTCGTCGCGACCTTGTTGTTCGGTGCGGCGGCCACAGCCTTTGCTTCCGTGGGTTCGTATCCGCTGATGGCCTCGTTCGCGAGCATTCGGATATTCGTTGACGGCAAGCAGGTGGATCCTCGGGATGCCACCGGCACCTCCGTGGAGCCTTTCATCATCAACGGCACGACATACCTGCCCATACGCGCCGTCGCAGAGGCGCTCGGCATGGAGGTCAGTTGGGACAACGCCGCCAAGAGCGTCTACATCGGCGCGCTTCCCGCACCGCCCAAGCCTGCAGAGCCTGAGGTTCCGCCCGCAGAGGCCGCTTTAAAGAAATGGCTTTCGCAGAAAGGCGCCGATTTCAAGCTGGAGATGGAATCCTACTTCGGCGAGGGGACGAAAGTGTTCTTGAACGCCGGCGGCAGCAAGCTGGTGATGGAGATCTCCAAGGTGACGCAGACCGGCATTTCACAGGAGGAGCGTTTGCGGCAGGAAGAAATTTTCATCCAAGGTCTGGCCGGCATCGAAAACGATTACCAACTTTTGCTGGACCTGATACGGCAGGACACGGGTTACAAAGAGATCACGATGGATATCTGGCATTACTTTGACGAGACATTGATTTATACGCAGGAGATTCGATAGAACCTATGGTCACATACAAGAGCACGCGGGGCGGCGACGAAGCCAAAAGAAGCACAGAGGCTGTCATTCAGGGCATTGCGAAGAACAGGGGGCTCTTTGTTCCCGACATCATCCCGCCGCTTCCGTTCAAACCGGAGCAGAAGATCGGTACGTCTTACCAATATACGGCTTTCCACATCATGAAGAGCTTCCTCCCCGAGTTCACGGAGGAGGAACTGGAACGCTGTATCTTCGGCGCCTACGACTCCAAGTTCGAAGCGCCTGAGATCGCGCCGCTCGTGAAGACCGAGCGGGCCTATTTTCTGGAACTGTATCACGGCAGGACTGCGGCTTTCAAGGATATGGCTCTGTCCATTCTCCCCTATCTGCTGACGACGGCGATGAAGAAAGAGAAAGAGTCGGCGCGAATCGTAATCCTCACGGCGACCTCGGGGGACACCGGCAAGGCCGCGCTGGAGGGCTTTTCGGACGTTCTCGGCACAGAGATCGTCGTATTCTACCCCAAGGACGGCGTCAGCCCCGTGCAGGAACGGCAGATGGTTACGCAAATGGGCAAAAATACGCACGTCTTCGCGATCAACGGCAATTTCGACGACGCGCAGGCCGGCGTCAAGCGAATATTCAACGACGACGCTTTTGAGGCCGAACTCGCGGCGAAAGGCTACAGGCTGTCCTCCGCCAATTCCATCAACATCGGCCGGCTCGTGCCGCAGATCGTCTATTACGTCCACGCCTACGGTAAGCTGCTGGAAAGCGGCGCGCTGAACGCCGGCGAAGCGATGAACGTCGTCGTGCCGACGGGAAATTTCGGCAATATTCTGGCCGCCTACTACGCGAAGCGCATGGGCTTGCCGATCCGCAAGCTGCTGTGCGCGTCCAACCGCAACAAGGTGCTGACGGACTTCCTCCAAACGGGCGTCTACGACGCGAACAGGCCGTTTTACGTAACAAATTCGCCGTCGATGGACATCCTCGTGTCCGGCAACCTCGAACGCATGTTGTATCACCTGTCCGACGGGGATTCGGACGAGGTCGCGGCACTGATGGCGGCGCTGGAGCAGCGGGGCCGCTATAAGGTGAATGCGCGCATACGCAAGGGCCTCGGTGATTTTTACGGCGGTTTCTGCGGCGAAGAGGATACCCTTGCCGCTATCCGCGAACTTTACGCGCGCGAAAATTACCTTATGGACACGCACACAGCCGTGGCTTACAAGGTATATGCGGACTATCTGCGCGACACGGGCGACCGAACGCCCACCGTCATCGTGTCCACCGCCAGCGCCTACAAATTCGCGGACAGCGTGGCCGCTGCCATCGGACTTCGCGCGGACGGGGATGAATTTGCGAAGATCGCGGCCCTGCACGAAGCGACCGGCGTGCGCGTTCCGGACGCGCTGAAGAACCTTTCGACCAAGGAGATCCGCCACAGGGGCGTCGTGGCGCGGGACGGGATGATGGGCGCGACGCGCGATTCGCTGACCTGACGGACGGCACGCGGGCGAATATTCAGGAATAAAAAAGCATTGCAGTGCTTGTGCCGGATTCCGGCGGCTGCGCTCGGTTTCAACATCATTCCGATTCTCGTGAAGCTCGGGCTTGCGATTGGATTAAAAAAAGGTTTGCGCTTCGGCTAAAGTTTCATCGACTTTGGCCGAATTATATGTTGTGACGAAAGGTGTTTGCCGGATCGAAAAGATCAGGTCGCCTTTTGTCGCCGTTTATTTTCGCTTAAATGACACCGATT
>JAITAX010000216.1 GCA_031283865.1 Eubacteriales Family XIII. Incertae Sedis bacterium | reverse complement strand
GTCGAGCATGGCGGTTTGGCTGCCCGAGTTTTCGGGGCGCTGATAGGCGACTATAGCCGCGTCGCTGCCGCCTACTTCCCGCCAGTTCGTGATCGCGCCCGCGTAGATGTCCCTAAGCGCGTCACGGCTGAGCCCGTCCACGGGGTTTGCCTCGTTCACGAGGAAGACAAAGGCGTCGTTCAGCATGGGTATAAGCTCAAGCTCCACGCCGTTTTCGGCGGCGTAGGCCGCTTCATCCTCGGAGGGCGGCGTCACGAAGATGAGGTCCGCCTTGCCGTCGATGAGGTTCGTATACGCGGGATGCGTCTTGTTGTGCAGGACGTAGAGGCGCGCCTCCTCAATCGGCAGTTTCATGACGGCGGAGGCCGCGGCCTCCGAAAAGGCTATGGTTAGCGTGGAACCGTCCACGCGCGGATATTCCTGCGGCGTCATGCTGAGGCTCGCGGCGAAGTGCTCTTCCGCTTCGCTCTCGCTCCCGCTCGCGGCACCGGCCGCCCCGCTTTCGCTTCCCGCCTGCGGGACGCAGCCCGCGAGCAGGGCCGGCAGGAGCAGGCCGAGCGCCGCGAACGCGACAGCCCGCCGCCCTTTCCTTTCTCTGTTGCGCATGATTCCACTCCTCCTTTTGCCACCCGGCGGATCGCGCCGCAAGCGCCGCGCCCGAAAAGCCCCCTTTTAAAACAAGTCAAGTCAAAGATTGGACGACGTCTTGCCCCGTGCGGTTCCGCCCCCTTGGTGGCGAAAGCCTGTCGCGGACGACTGTTTGCGGCTGCGCAGAACAAAAGGCGTTTCGTTCCCCCGATCCCGCGCGCGGACCGCGCGAAGAAATTTTCGGCGATTTTGCGGAACCTTAGACCATGGCAGATATGTCTAAGGCAGTAAGGCCGCAGGGGTCTGACCTGCATCAAGAAAGTAACCAAAGGCAACGAAAAAAACCTTATGTCCCGATTACGGCTTGACTAAAGCATGTCCGGCAAGTATCCTATATAGTGAAGCGATTTGTCAATGAAAGGACTGTACGGCATTATGGAAGATTCGGCGCAGTTGTGCGAGGATAAGGCCCTGCTCGAGCGGCTCATGGAACGCATGTTGCTCGTGCGAAAATTCGAGGATGCGGTGCTTTCGCTGTTCAAGCAGGGGAAACTCCACGGCACCACGCATCTCTGCGTGGGCGAAGAGGCGACGGGGGTCGGCAGCGTGTTCGCACTCGAGCCGCAGGACTGCATATTGTCCACGCACAGAGGACACGGGCAAGTGCTGGCAAAGGGCGTTTCCGCAAAGGATATGATGGCTGAGATGCTCGGCAAGGAGGCCGGCACGAATCGCGGGCGCGGCGGCTCCATGCACATCGCGGATGTGCGCGTGAACGCGCTCGGCGTGGGCGGCGTAATCGGCGCCGGCTGTCCGATTGCGTGCGGCGTCGCGCTTTCGTTCAAGCTGCGCGGGGAGAAAGACCGCATCGCGGCTGTATTCTTCGGCGACGGCTCCGCAAACGAGGGCGCCGTACATGAGGCCATGAACCTCGCCGCCGCGTGGCGGCTGCCGCTGCTCTTCATCTGCACGAACAACGGCTACGGCATGAGCACGCCGCTCAGAAGAGCGGTCAATGATACCGATTTGACGAAGCGCGGCTATCCCTACGGCATCCGAAGCACGGAAACGGACGGCAACGACGCGACGGCTGTCTACGAAGCCGTCCGCGAGGCGCGCGCATACATCCTAAGAGAAGAGCGGCCCGCATTCATCGTGGAGCACACCTACCGCACGAGCGGGCATTCCAAGAGCGACGGCAACAAATATCGGACGGAAGAGGAGATCGCGCACTGGCAGTCGAAAAACCCCATCGCGCGCTTCGCGAAATTCATGCTGCGCAACGGCTTCTCCGAGGCCGAACTGGAAGCAATCGACAGGCGAGCGGCGGCGGAGATCGCCGAAGCGACGGCCTATGCCGAAGCCTGCCCCTACCCCGCAGCCTCGCCGCAGGAGCTTGAGGCGGAAGCATACAGCATTTAAAAAGATCGTTCGGGAGGATAGATAAGATGCGCGAACTCACATATGCAGAAGCCCTGCGCGAGGCGATGTGCGAAGAAATGCGGCGCGATGAAAACGTGTTTTTCATGGGGGAGGATATCGGCGTATACGGCGGTTCTTTCGGCGTGTCGAAAGACATGCTGCAGGAATTTGGCGCGGAGCGCATCCGCGAAACCCCGATCTCGGAAACGGCTTTCGTCGGCGCGGGCGTCGGCGCGGCGCTGATGGGGATGCGCCCGATCATCGAATTGATGTTCTCCGATTTCATCTCCGTCTGCATCGACCAGATCATCAACCAAGCGGCGAAGCTGCACTTCCTGTTCGGCGGCGCGGACAGCGTGCCGCTGGTGCTGCGCGCCGCCGCCGGCGGCGGCACGGGCGCCGCCGCGCAGCATTCGCAGTCCCTCGAAAGCCTGTATACGAACATCCCGGGACTCAAGGTCGCGGTCCCCGCGACGCCCCGCGACGCCAAGGGCCTGTTGAAAGCGGCGATTCGCGACGACAACCCCGTGATCTTCTTGGAGCAAAAGAAGCTCTACCGCGTCAAGGGCGCGGTACCCGAGGGGGAATACATCGTGCCGATCGGCCTCGCCAACGTCAAACGGGCGGGCGAGGACGTCAGCGTCATAAGCTACGGGCGCATGGTGCAAAGCTGCCTTGACGCGGCGGACAAACTGGCCGCCGAGGGCATAAGCGCGGAGGTGCTCGATCTGCGCAGCCTGTCGCCCCTCGACGCGGACGCGATCCTGAAGAGCGTGCGAAAGACGCGCCGCGCCGTAATCGTGCATGAGGCCGTCGCCTTTTCGGGTTTCGGCGCGGAGATCGCCGCGCGAATCGCCGCCGACGAAACGCTGTTCCGCCTGAAAGCGCCGATCAAGCGCGTCGGCGCCTATCACTGCCCGATCCCTTTCAGCCCCGTTCTCGAGGAAAGCGTCTTTCCGACGCCCGAGCGCATAGAGGCGGCGATCCGGGAGAGCCTTTGAAATGCGCTTCGCGCTTCCGTTTCGGACAAGCCAAAACGGAAGTCGGCCGTAACAATTTTGTAATGATTCCGTAACAATTCTGTGAAAATTCTGTGAAGATTCAAAAAAGGCATTGACTTTCCTGTAACAATTCTGTAATATTGACTAATCACGTTGCAGAGAGGTTGTTTTATGGATCTACGGAATCGCATTCGCAGAACTGAGGACAGCAGAGCGCTTCACAAAGCGCCGAAATCGCATTCCCCCGCAGAGATTGCCGCGCGCTTGCGCGACGGTGCGCGCTTCATTCGCGGCAGACTGCTGCGGCTTCGCCGCAGGGCCGGCTTGGTTCTCGCGCGGACGGTCGCGGCGTCGCGGCGCCAAGTTCATCGCTTCGCGGACTTTGTCGCGCCGCAGCGCGCACGGGCGGCGGCCTTTCTGTCGCCGCGCCTTTCGCGGGCGGCGAGCACGGTACGGCTCATCCTCATAGCGGCGGCGGTCATCCTCGGTCCGCCTGTCGCGCATCTCGCCTCACGCGTTTCGGCGCAGCTCACAAAGCGCTTCGGCGTTCTCGGCGGGCGGCTGTGCATCGGCGCCGGCGGGCTTGCGTTCGCGGCCTTGGCAACGGTGTGCATTCTGACGCTGCCGGCGGTGAATCCATCCGACGCGGACGCGGGAACGCCCGTCCAAACGATTGCAAACGACGAGGAAAGCGACGCCGAGCCGGCAACGACCGCCGAGGAAGCGGAAGAACCCGCGCCGAGCGTGTGGGAACTGCGCATAGACGGCCTGCCCGTGGTAAGCCTCGCGTCGAAAGAAGAGGCGGAAATCGTCTTTGAACAGGTGAAAGAGAGCTATCTGAACGGCAATTCGGAACTCCTTACGGCGGAGATCAAGGAGGATGTGCAGATCGCGGAGACCCCTGCGGACGCCGCCGCGACCGCGGAGATCACGGGCGTGGACGCGGCTGTATCCTACATCCTGACCGGGACCAAGGAACCGCGGATCTACACCGTCCAAAACGGCGACACCGTATGGGCGATCACGCGGGCCAACGGCATCAGCCAAGACGAACTCGTCAAATCGAATCCCGGCTTGGTCCCGAACAAGCTCAAGATCGGCCAGCAACTCAACCTGTACGAGACAAAACCTTATCTGACAATTCGCACGGTGGAAATCGCGAGCGACATTGAAGCCATCGCGTTCCCGACGAATTATCAAAATTCGGACGAATTGTACAAAGGACAGACGCAGGTGCTCATCGCAGGCGTACCCGGCACCAAGGCAACGCAGCGGCAAATCACAAAGGAGAACGGCATCGTCGTCGAATCCGTCGAAATCGGTTCGGTCATCACGGCGGAACCGCAGCCGCAGACCTCCTTGGTCGGCACGAAACCGCTGGAAACTTTCACGGGTTCGGGCAACCTGATCAGCCCCCTTACGCATATAGAGATTTCATCGGGTTTCGGCTCGCGCGGCAAGCGGCGGCATTTGGGCGTGGATATGCGCAGTCCCAAGGGCAGCCCGATCTACGCGGCGGACGGCGGCGTGGTTACGACCTCGGCCTACAAGGGCAGCTACGGCAACGTGATCGTGCTGAACCACGGCAACGGACTTGAAACTTACTACGCCCACTGCGAATCGCTTCTCGTATCGGTCGGTGACGTCGTCGCCCAAGGCCAGCAGATCGGCACCGTCGGCATCAGCGGCAACGCGACGGGCTATCATCTGCACTTCGAAGTCCGCGTGAACGGCGCCTACCAAAATCCCCTGAATTATTTCTAAAATAAAGTCTTTTTGCGCACGCGCGCTTATGGTATAATAACTGCAAAGAACGCAATTATTATACCATAAGCGCGTTTTTGTTTGTCGCGCAATTTTCGAGCCGTTTCAAGGCGTATGCGGCGGACGGGCAGGTGAGAACCTGCCCCTTTCGGTTTCGGCTCCGCCGAGAGGATACCCGCGCGCTGCGGCATTAAAGGGTTGAGGGATGAAAATTTACAACACATTGACGCGCAAAAAAGAGGATTTTGTTCCGATTGACGGGAACGAAATCAAGATTTACGTGTGCGGCCCGACGGTTTACAATTACTTTCATATCGGAAACGCGCGGCCTTTCGTGGTCTTTGACACGCTCAGAAAATACTTCGAATACCAAGGCCTGCGCGTCAAATTCGTGCAGAACTTCACCGACGTGGACGACAAGATTATCAACAAGGCCCGCGAGGAGGGCGTAAGCGCTTCGGAGATCAGCGAGAAATACATAGCGGAATACTACAAGGACGCCGCAAGCCTGCGAATCTCGCCCGCGTCCGTCCATCCCAAAGTCACGGAGAACATGGCTGAGATCATAGGCTTTGTGCGCGCCCTGACGGAGAAAGGCTGCGCCTACGAGCGGGACGGCGACGTGTATTTCAGCACGCGAAGTTTCGCGGACTACGGCAAGCTCTCGCGTCAGAACATAGAGGAGCTGGAAGCCGGCGCGCGCATAAGCGTCGATGAGCGCAAGGACGACCCGCTGGATTTCGCCCTGTGGAAGAAGCGGAAGCGGGACGACGAACCCGCATGGGAATCCCCCTGGGGATTCGGACGCCCCGGCTGGCATATCGAATGCTCCGCCATGTCGAAGAAATATCTCGGTGAAACAATCGACATACACGCGGGCGGGCAGGACCTCACCTTTCCGCACCACGAAAACGAGATCGCGCAATCGGAGGCCGTGAACGGCGTGCCGTTCGCGCGCTACTGGATGCACAACGGCTATATCACGATAGACGACGAAAAGATGTCCAAATCCAAGGGCAACTTCTTCACGGTTCGGGATATCCTCAAGGAGTACGACGGCGAAACGATACGATTCTTCCTGCTTTCGGGCCATTACAGGAATCCTGTCAATTTCAGCCGCGATATGATGGATCAGGCCAAGGCCGGACTCGCGCGCATACGCAACGCCGAGGCTACGCTGCGGCATCTGATCGCCGCAGGCGCGGATTCGGAAGCGGCGCGCGGCGCGGAGACGGCCGCGTTCGCCGGCATGGAGGGCTTCCGCGAAAAGTTCAAGGACGCGATGGACGACGATCTGAATACGGCGGACGCCGTCAGCGCGATCTTCGAGCTGATTTCGGCAATCAACACAGCCGTAAAGGACGGCGCGACGAAACGCTTCGCCGCGCGCTGCCTTGCCCTGCTCTGCGAGCTTGCGGGTGTACTCGGCCTGCTGCAAGGCGCGGAGGACGACGCCGAAAGCGGCGTCGACGAGGTGATCGCGGCGCTCGTCGAAGAACGGCAGCGGGCGAGGCAGGCCAAGGACTTCGCGCGCGCGGACGCGATCAGGGATACGCTCAAGGAGAAAGGAATAACGCTGAAAGATACGCCGCAGGGTGTGCAGATCGTTCACGACCGGTAGGCGGCGCATCCAAACGGCGCATTTGTGTTATGAAGTTTCTGATTATCAGCGACACGCATAGAAACCTTGCGCGCGCGGGCGAAATCATAGCCGCCGCGAAAGACGTTGATTATATCGTTCACCTCGGCGATCTGTCCGCCGACGCCCGCGAACTTTCCCGCCTGACAAAGCGAGAAATCCTCTCGGTAAACGGCAACTGCGATTTTGATTTTTCGGACGAAAATTACAAACTCATAGAAACCGAATGCGGCAGGATACTGCTCTTGCACGGCCACAGGGAGCATGTGAAATCGGGACTTTTGAGCCTGTATTACCGCGCGGTCGAGTTGGGTTGCACGGCGGTTTTCTTCGGCCATACGCACGCGGCCTGCGTGCGGGAGCAGAACGGCGTCACGTTCGTGAATCCGGGCAGTCTGACCTATCCGGCGGGCGGCGCGAAGCCCTCCTACGCGGTGGTCTGCACGCGGGCGGACGGCCTGTCGGCATCGATCATCCGCATCGACCCCGGGGGCGCGCTGCCGTTCGAGGAGATTCGCCAAAGTGAACGATAGCAGAAAGCGCCCCGCGCAGGGGCGCCGCGAAAGGCATTTTTTTATGAATTTAAAATCATCAAAACTGTGTTACACCCTCATGACCCTGCTCGTGTGTCTGTGGGGGCTTGAATATATCATCGCAAAAAAAGCGCTTGAGGATTTTGAACCGCTGACGCTCGTGTTCTTCAAGTACGGCGTGGCTTTCATCGTGCTCGCGCCGATCAAGCTGATTGTCGACCGCAGGATCGCCGTGCGCGGCAAGCACATCGTCCCGCTGTTCGTCTGCGCGCTGTTCGGCGACGTCATCTATTACGCCGCGGAGTACCAAGCGCTTTCCTACGTTTCGGTGGCGGTCCTGACTATTATCCTGTCTTTCGTGCCGCTGCTGTCCATTCTCATCGAATGGGTCCTTTACGGCAGACGGCCGAGCCCGCTTATGATCGCGGGCGTATTCGCCTGCATCTTGGGCATCGCGCTCGTGATCGGCGTCGATTTCACGCAGCTGCGCGGCGCGCCCTTGGGCTACGCGCTCGGCGGCATCGCGGTTCTGGCTTGGAACATCTACAATTTCTTCACCGAAAAGCTGACGGACAACTACAAGGCGCTCGATCTGACGCTTTACCAGATCGCCTGCACGCTGATCCTGCTGGCGCCCTACATCATAGCGCATCCGCCCGCGCTTGCCTCCATGACGCCGGCGGCGGTCGGCGGCGCCGTATATCTCGGCGTCGTCAGTTGCGCCGCGGGCTTCTTCATCTACGTCAATGCGATTTCCGTGCTGGGCGCGACGCCCTGCGCGCTGTTTTCGACCTTTATGCCCGTGACGGCGGCGTTCTTCGGCCTGATTCTGCTGAAAGAACGCCTGACGCCCCTGCAGATCGCGGGCGGAGCAATCGTCGTAGCCTCGGCCTGCATGGTTTTGCGCCGGAAGAGCCTGTCGGACGCGCGCGCGGACGCGGGGGAAAGGGGCGGCGCATGATGAAGCGCGGCGGCAGGACCGGCGGCAGGACTGTACTGCGGATTGCGGTGAGCGCCGTTCTGATCTGCGTTCTGGTTTTTTCGTTGGCGCTGTCTCAGCAGCTCAGCGCCCTGAACCGGTCTTTGCGTACACAGGTCGACATGCTGAACGATCTGCTTACGCGGCAGCAGACGGATATGAACGCGCTCCGCGCGCAGCTCGACCGAATTGCCGCGAACGCCCCCGCCCCTGCGGACCCGGCGCCCGCCGCGGAGGACGCGTCCGCGCGCGAGGTCTCCGGCGTCTGGACGCCCGCGCCGCCGCAGTTGTGGACCGAGTACAAGGCCTACCAAGACCGCTGTCCCACGCTCTACGCGGAACGCCCTGATCGCCGGTTCACGCGCGACAAGACGGTCTACCTGACTTTCGACGACGGGCCGACGATATACACCGCGCGCGTATTGGATACGCTGAAAGAAGCCGGCGTCAAGGCGACCTTTTTCATCGTGGGCAATTCCGCCCTGCGGCTCGGCGAGGACGGCAAGGCGCTGCTGCGCCGCATGGCCGACGAGGGCCATACAATCGGCGTGCATTGCAATGTGCACGACTACGCGCGCATCTACGCGTCGGTCGAAGCCTTTCTTGACGATTTCGACGCCGCTTTCAAGCTGATTTACGAGACAACGGGGATCAAGGCGAACATCTTTCGCTTTCCGGGCGGCAGCGTGAACAGCTACAACGAAACAATACGAGAGGCGCTCACGAGCGAGATGACGCGGCGCGGCTTCACCTATTACGATTGGAATGCCTCAAGCAACGATACCGGCGGCGCTCTGACCGAGGAATCGGCGTGGCGCAACGCCGTTTCGCTCGCGGGACGCGCGAATCGCGTGATTTTGCTGATGCACGATACGAAGAAACCCACGGTGCAGGCCCTGCCGCGCATCATAGACACCTACAGGAGCAAGGGCTACAGCTTCGCGCGGCTCACGAACGTCGATACGCCGATCACATTGTAGGGGTCTCGCGCGCCGCGCAGCGACGAGATCGAAACAAGAGGCAAGGAGCGACAATGGACAACGACGCGCTGTACACGAACACATCCATGCTGGCTTTCGTCGGGGACGCGGCCTATGAGCTGCGCGTCCGGCTGCGCGTGTCGGCCTCCGGCGCGCTTCACAGCGAGCGGCTGCATCGGGAAGCGACGCGCTACGTGCGCGCTTCGGCACAGGCGCAGGCCGTGCGGGCGCTGTTCGAGGGTCTGTCCGAGGAGGAGCAGCGGCTTGTGAAGCGGGCCAGAAACAAGCGCAGCGCCACAAAGCCAAAAAACGCCGACCCCGTGGATTACAAATGGGCCACGGCGTTCGAGGCCCTGCTCGGCTATTACTGCCTGACGGGGCAGGCGGAGAAGCTGGACGCGACGGCGGCGGCGGCAATGCGAATCATCGACGA
>JAITAX010000119.1 GCA_031283865.1 Eubacteriales Family XIII. Incertae Sedis bacterium | reverse complement strand
CGTGCTGAACGAGGGACATATCACGAATGTGGCCGTGCATCCCGACTTTCGCGGACGCGGCGTCGGATCCGCCGTGCTCGCGGCGCTCCTTGAACGGATGCGGCGCGGCGCCGGGTTGACGGACTTCACGCTGGAGGTCAGAGCCTCCAACGCCGCGGCGATGCGCCTGTACGGAAAAGCGGGCTTTCTGGAGGAGGGGCGGCGAAAGAACTACTATACGGAACCCTTGGAGGACGCCATCATCATGTGGCTGCGCAATCTATGAAAGACCGAGCCTTGCTTACGCTCGCCATAGAAACGAGCTGCGACGAAACGGCGGCAGCCGTCCTCTGCGGGGGGCGGACCGTGCTCTCAAATGTGATCTCGTCGCAGATCGACGTACATCGCGTCTTCGGCGGCGTCGTGCCGGAGATCGCTTCCCGCTGCCATCTGGAGCGGATCAACGCCGTCGTGGACCGCGCGCTCGCCGACGCCGGCATCCGCTTCGGCGATGCGGATTTGATCGGTGTAACGCAGGGTCCGGGCCTCGTGGGGGCGCTCTTAGTCGGAATCGCGACGGCCAAGGCCTACGCGCTCGCGCTCGATAGGCCCATCGTGGGCGTACACCACATCAAGGCGCACATCTGCGCCGCCTACCTCGAACACGCGGAGCTGACGCCGCCCTTTCTCGCGCTCGTCGTATCGGGCGGACACACGGACCTCGTGCGGGTTCAAGGCTACAACGCGTATACGGTGCTCGGCCGGACGCGCGACGACGCCTTGGGGGAAGCTTTCGACAAGGTGGCGCGCGCGCTGCATCTGCCCTACCCCGGCGGCCCCGCCATCGACCGCGCCGCGCGGGACGGCAACCCCCGCGCGGTGGCTTTCAAGCGCGTGCTGCTCGAAAAGGACAGCTTGGACTTCAGCTTCAGCGGCGTGAAGACCGGCGTGCTCAACCATCTGAACGCGGAGAAACAGGCGGGCCGGGACGTGAACGTCGCGGACGTCGCTGCGAGCTTTCAGCAGTCCGTCGTGGAGGTCGTCGTCGCCAAGACCCTGCGCGCGGCCGAAAGCAGCGGAGAAACGCGGGTGGTTATGGCGGGCGGCGTGGCGTCCAACAGCCTGCTGCGCGCGGCGCTCGGCGAAGCCTGCCGCGCGAGAGGGCTTCGCCTGTATTGCCCCTCGCCCCTGCTCTGCACCGACAACGCCGCCATGGTCGGCGCGGCGGCCTATTTCAAGTACAGCGAACAGGGCGCCGACGACCTTGCGTTGGACGCCTTTCCGAACCTCCCGCTGTGAACGTCGCCTAAGCTATGCCTCAAACTCCCTGACATCGGGTGCCACCGGGTCCCAATTGGCGGTAAGCGTCTTGTAGAAGTCGAAAAGCAGCAGTATCTGCAGCCACTCGCCGGCGAAAACCTTTACGAGGATGCCGCCCATGCGGTTTGCAAAGAAGATATTCAATTCTTTCATATCCGCATCGCTGAGCTTTCCCTCCCCGTGCATACGCTCCACGACGCCGCTGCGGAACGCGTACTGCGTGATCGCCTTTGCCAGCATGTCGATATCGGGCTTCTCGAGCAGCATACGCCGGGCAAGCTCGTTGAAAGGCTGCAACGCCTCGCCGTCCTGCGCGTGCATACTCGCCCATATGCGATCCAACAGGGCGATTCCAAACTTCTTGCGCTTGTATCGGACCTTTCCGACGGAAACATCGTACATCTCGGCAATCTGCTTGTCCGACATCTTTCCGTACAGCTCTTGCAATTCCTCGGGGCTTATCGCATTCCAATCCAACATTGTAATCCATGCTCCTTATCCGGGGCGTTGTACCTGTCCCCGCCGCCCGCAACGCCCGCGTGACGCAAAACGGCGCGACCGCGACCGCGCGCGGACCGCAATTACAATGCTATTATATTCCTGTTATTTTCATTGTCAAGATTTAATGGGAAGTGAATGGGAAGAGAGTAATCCGCCGGTTACTGTTCAGACCCCTTGCAGAATTTGCTTATTCCGGGGCCGGAGGCTTGGTATTCCACGGAGCGTCATTGCGGTATTCAAGGGCCGCGCCCTTTGCGACCGCCGCCGGAAAGGGGCCGTGATCGCGCGCATTCAAAGCGGTGCGCAAAGCGAGAACACCGGCCCGGCAGCATCAGACGGCTGCCGAACATCCGCCGCAGCGAAAAAGGCTCAGTTCTTCGCTGCGATCCGGTCAAAGCCGGTATAGGGACGCAGCGCTTCCGGAATCGTGACGGAGCCGTCCCGCTGCTGATGGTTTTCGAGTATGGCCAAGAGGGTCCTGCCCGTCGCGGAGGCTGTTCCGTTCAGCGTGTTGACATACTGCCGCTTCCCGTTTTCGTCCGTGTATTTGATGTTCAGGCGCCTGGACTGAAAGTTCGTGAAATTGCCGACGGAGGTGATCTCCCCGTACTCGCCGCCCTCTCCCTTTCCGGGCATCCAAGCCTCCACGTCGTACTTCTTGTGCGCGGGCGCGCCCAGATCTCCGCTGCACACGCGAATCACGCGATAAGGGATCTTCAGTTCGCCGTAGATCGCTTTCTCTATGCCCAAAAGCTCCTGTAAGGCCCGTTCCCCGTCCTCGTTGCGCGTGAATTGGTACATCTCCACTTTCGAGAACTGATGCACGCGGTAGAGCCCGTAGCCCGCGCGACCGGCCGCGCCCGCCTCCGTGCGAAAGCAATGCGAAA
Organism: Eubacteriales Family XIII. Incertae Sedis bacterium; assembly: GCA_031283865.1. Lineage (GTDB taxonomy): Bacteria > Bacillota > Clostridia > Peptostreptococcales > Anaerovoracaceae > JAITLA01. The sequence continues at coordinate 402 of JAITAX010000119.1, read as the reverse complement.
AGGCGACGTACTTCTTGGGCAGCTCCGACGCGTCGCAGACGGTGTCGGACAGCATACCGCCGACGGTGATCTCCGCGGTGGCGATCAAATTCAAATCCGCGTCCTCGATGTTGTAGATATTGCGTTCGCCGCCGCGCGGATTGAAACCGGAACCCCTGAGGATGTCGCCCTTGGCCAGATCGGGCGTAATCAGCGGCGTGAAGCCGAGGCCGATGAGCTTCTTAATCACGTACATCTGTATGGCGAAGTCCAAAACGACAGCCTCATTTTTCAAGAAATAGAATTTGTTTCCTGCAACCTTGGCGCCGGCTTCGAAGTCGATCAGGTCGAGGCGCTTACCGATCTCCACATGGTTTTGCGGCTCGAAGTCGAAAACGCTCGGCACCATGAAAGTTTCGACGA
>JAITAX010000036.1 GCA_031283865.1 Eubacteriales Family XIII. Incertae Sedis bacterium | reverse complement strand
TTGCGATGAAGTAGGCGGACTTTGTCGCGGCGCGGATATTCTTTGGCGTCAAACAGTCGCCGATTTGATGAAATTCCGGCGCGCAGGCGCGCAGACCCTCCGCCGCCTCCCACAGCGGCTTCTGCCCGATTGCGTAGATGACCGTATCCGCCTCAAACAGCTTCCTTTCGCCCTCGGCGTTCTCGCCGACGACGCCTCGCCCGTCGATCTTGGCCGCCTTTGTGGACAGCGCCGCCTTGACGCCGCGTTCGCGCATTGCGACGTCGAGAGCCAAGGCGTGCAGCACGTTCCCGCCGTCCGAAAGCGCCGGAAGCATCTCCATGACGGTCACTTCGCGCGACAGGCCCGCGAGGAAAAGGCCGAGTTCGACGCCCACCAAGCCGCCGCCCAGAATGACGACGCGCTTTCCGGCCAAGTCCGGGTTTTGGTACACCGCCTCCGCACGCGCGACGTTCTTTCCGTCTATGCCCGGGATGTGCGGAATGATCGGCCGCGCGCCGAGGGCCGCGACGATGACGTCCGGCGCAAGCGCGCGCGCAAGCTCCGGCGTGACCTCGGTGTTCAGGCGCAGATCGATGCCGGCTTCCGCGACGAAGCGCGCCTGCGTTTTGAGATAGGCGGACAGCTTGTCCTTGAAAGGCACGCGCTCCTCGCAGAGCAGCGCGCCGCCGAGTTTTTCACTCTTCTCGCACAGGATGACCCTGTGTCCGCGCGCGTGCGCCGTGAGCGCGACCTGCATACCGGCCACGCCGCCGCCCGCCACGAGGACGGTTTTGCGCACGACCGGCGGCGCCGCGCGCTGCGCTTCGAGTTCAAGCCCGATCTCGGGATTGATCGCGCAGCAGAATTGCCGGTTTGTGAGCAGATTGCTGAAGCAGGTGAAGCAGCGCAAGCATTTTATGATCCGCTCGTCCCGCCCCGCGCGCGCCTTGAGGGGCAGGTCCGGGTCCGCGATGAGCCCGCGCGCGACCTCGATGACGTCCGCCTTGCCCGAGGCGAGGATTTCCTCCATAAAGGCCGGGTCCGTAAAGGCGCCGACGGTGGCTACGGGCGTGCTTACGCGCTTCTTGATCGCTGCGGCCAAGTAGGCGTTGCAACCCTCCGCCTTGAACATGTCCGGATGCGTGACGACGAAAGCGTCCTTGATTTCATGGTGTCCCGCGGACGCGTGGATCAGATCGACCTTGCCGTCGAGCGCCATCGCGATCTTCACGCCCTCGTCGATGTCGTAGCCTTTCGGGTTGGCTTCGCTCGCGCTCATGCGAAACTCGATGGGGAACTTGGGTCCGCATTTTTGGCGGATGCGCTCGACGATGGACAGCGGCAGGCGTATGCGGTTTTCGAAGCTGCCGCCCCAGCGGTCGTCCCGCGTATTCGCGTGCGGCGACAGGAATTGCGACAGCAGCCAACCGTGTCCGCCGTGTATGAGGACCATGCCGAAGCCGCAGAACTTGGCGAAAGCGGCGGCGTTCGCATAGGCTTCGATCGTTTCCTCGATGACCGCCTCCGTCATGGCCGACACCCTCTCGTCCGTCGCGTCGGCGTGCAGGAGTTCGCCGCGCACATCGTCGAGCGCTACGGGTCCGTAGATGTCGTTGCCGCGGCGCCGCGAGTCCTGTGCGTACATGCCCGCGTGCTGCAGTTCCGCGACCGCCACGGCGCCGTATTTCGATATGCCCTCGGCGAGCTTCGTGAGGGGGCCGAGCGCCTCCTTGTCATCCATTTGAATGTGGTTCGGGCCGCCCCTGCCGCGCTTTGAATCCACAACGCATTCGCCGACCGCGACGGAGGCCGCGCCGCCGAGCGCTTTGCGCGCGTAGTAGGCAACGGCCTCGGGCGGCGGATACTGCTCAGGGCTGAGGTCCTGATAGCCCGTGGGCGAGCCGAATATGCGGTTGCGGAAAATCGTATCGCCGAGCCTGATCGGCGAGAACAGGCGCGGGTATTTCATCTCGTACATGCTGCATTCCTTTCTCTCGTGCGGGTCATATCCTGCCTATGTCGAGGGCCGCCGTATAGGCCGCTTGCGTCGCCGCGACGATGTTTTTCGGCACCGTGCAGTCGCCGATTTGGAAGAACTCCGGCGCGCAGTCGTGCAGCGCGAAGCCCTCATCCCGCAGCGGGCGGCGTCCCGTCGCGTAGACGACGGTATCCGCCGCGATACATTCACTTCCGGCTGCGCGCTCGCAGCGCAGGCCCTCGGGCGTAACGGCAAGAACGCGCGTGGACAGGCGCAAATCGATGGAGTATTCCTCCAATTTGTGCATGAGCGCAATCGTGTGCATACCGTAGGGGTCGACCGCCGGCTCGGGCTGCAGTTCGACGATGACGACGCTTTTGCCCAACATCGCCATGAATACGCCCAGTTCCAAGCCGACGAGGCCGCCGCCGAGGATAGCCACGCGGCCGCAGGCCCGCTCCGGCGCAAGGTACAATTCCTCCGCGCCGAGGACGTTCGCGCCGTCTATGCCGGGGATGGGCGGGATGATCGGCAGCGCGCCCTGCGCTGCGATGATCGCGTCCGGCGCGAGTTCGGCTGCGAGCGCGGGCGTGACCTCCGTGCCGAGCCGCAGGTCTATGGGCGCGCGGTCGATGCGCCGCCGCTGAAGCCTTATGTATTCGTCGAGACGCGCCTTGAACGGCACCTTGGCCTCGCACAGCAGCACGCCGCCAAGGTGATCGTTTTTCTCGCACAGGACGACCTCGTGGCCGCGCGCCGCCGCCGTCAGCGCGGCCTGCATACCGGCCACGCCGCCGCCCGCGACGA
>JAITAX010000029.1 GCA_031283865.1 Eubacteriales Family XIII. Incertae Sedis bacterium | reverse complement strand
GCAGTCATTTATTGTACAGCCCTGTTCTTCGGTTATTATACATTGTCGGAGGAAAGATGGCAAGAAATTTCGCCGGCGACGTGCGGCGATGCGCGTGAAATTTCGATATGCGAACGGCGGCGGCGCCGCAGGGCGCCGCGTCAATTCGGCAGTTCGTACATGGCTTCCCGTTCGAGCGCGGTCACGGTCAGAAAGGGCAGGCGGAAGATGTCTTCCGTTGCGACGCGCAGTTTTACGACGACGGAGGGGTGGCGGATGACGCCGTAGGCGCCGGCGTTCATGCCGTAGGCGCCCCGGTCGTCGTAGAATGACACGGCGGCGGAGACGGGACCCGCCGCCCTGACATCCGGCGCCGGGACGCCGGAGGATGCCAGCATGTAAGCGACGCAGGCGCGGGCCTCGTCCTCGTTGAAGATCATACGGCCCTCGGCAAAGGCTTCCTCGTCGAAGTAGAGCGCGGCGCCGGCCGCGCATTCCTCCGCGAGCGCTTTCAAAGCCGTCTGCGCGCGCATGTAGCGGCCCATGTCGTTCTGGTAGAACAGGAAAGCCGTGCAGCAGAGCAGCAGGCCCAGAAACACGATCAGCGTCTTCATGGCGCGTCCCGCAGCTTTTCGCTGGCCGTGCTTCCCTCTATGACGTAGACGCCGGCGTTCTCTTCGTCGGGAATGCCCATCAACCTGTTCCCCGCCATGATTTTCTCAATCGGAACCTCGACCCTGTACGCGATCATCTCCCGTTCGTCGAACGCGTTTCGCCTGTACTTCACGCGATTGTCCGCCTCGATGACGACCTCGCTCTCGTCGAGCTTGAATCGCTCGGCGATGTCGTGCGCGAGCGCCGCCTTGACGGCGGGCGTGAAGCGCCCCTCCTGCTTGGCCTGTTCTTTCGCGCCGTACACGAGTTCCTGCAGGGCCGCGATCCTGCCCTGATTCATCTGTTCGAGCGCGAACTGCATGATGAACACCATGATGAGCGGCAGCGTTGCCGCCAGCACGATAAACTGTTTCATAGTCTTACCCTCGCGCGGCGGCGCAAAGGCCGCCGCAAATCATACGCGCGGACGGGCGCTCGCCGTCCGCCGCCCACCGCTACGGCTCCCGCGTGCGCAGGTCGATCTCGTCCGTCCAGACGCCTTTCACCGCCGACAGCATCGAATGCTCTCCGGGACCCGCGATCATGCCGTAGATCGCGAGTCCGAGCGCCACCGTCGCGATCAACACGATAAACTGCTTCATGGCGCTTCTGTCACTTCGAGAACTTTGCTCATCTTGCCCTGCGTCGCGTCCGTAATTTTCTGCGTCGTTTCTTGGAACGACAGAATCATCGTCGAAATCGCGATGCCCAGAATGACCGTAGCCAATAAGATAATCGTCTGTTTCATGGCATGTTCCTTTCTTTTTCAATCCGAAGGCTCAAACAGCGGCGCGGGGTGGCCTCAAAAGAACAGGTCGCGCAGCATATCCCGCTGTTCCACAAAATACGTGATAAATATGAAGTTCACAAATATGAGCAGTATGTTGACAATCACGGGGATGTAGATCAGATCGCTCAGCAGTTCATCCCGTTTCCTGCGCGCCGTGACGCGCATCTCTTTCAGGCTCTTCTGATAGGAGGTCAGCGACGCGGTAAGCTCATGCGGATCGATATCGTCCCATTGCAGCACGACGCGGATAAAATCGAGTCCAAGTCCGTCTCCGACCGCCTCCGCGAATTTCTTGGCGGCCTCTTCCCGCCTGTTGAGCCGCAACAGCCCCAGGGTCTTGGCATAGGCGGGTTGCAGCACGCCCTTGTTCTCTGCGAGCCTCTGCAGCGCGAGATCCGCGCTCATGCTGCCGCTCATCCCCACAGCCGTGACATTCCGCAGGAAGCTGATGGCCTCGTAGATCTCCCGGTCCTTTCGCTCTTTCTGCAGAAGCTCTTGCAACGCCTTGACGCGAGCGCGCAACCGCTTCCCCGCGCGCCGCGCGCCCTCCCTGCCGCGGTCCAGAACGGCCAAGCGGCTCCGAACGGGCAGGGTCAGCCATCGCCCGGCGCAGGCCGTCAGCAGGCAGGCCGCGTACACGTAATAGCTGCTATTTTCCATGCACCCTCACTTCCCTCCCTCAATAATCCATCTTTTGGTGCGTGACGAGTTCGATCAGGATCACGTTCACGACGAAAAGCATGGCGATCAAAACCAACAGCGTGAAACCCTCGGGCGTAGCCAACTGGTTCCGCAGCAGGGCGGGAAAGGACAGGCCGAGGATGCGCACCGAGAGCGCGATTGAGCCGAAATACAGAAAGGGCGCGAAAAAGGTGATGATGCGCGAGGCCTCCGCGTTCAGCCGCTTCGTTTCCTCTTGGACGGCCCGCGCGTCGCGCAGTTGCACGAGGATGTCCTCGATCCCGGGGGATACGTTCATGCCCTGCCCGGCGCCGAGCCTGATGTTGTAGGCCAGCATACGGCTCCAGTTCGTGTCGACGGCGCGCGCGAAGTCCTCCGTGGCGCGGTACAGTTTCTCGTTGTTTCCCGCGTTGCGAATCGCGAGCAGCAGCTTGAAGAGATACCTGCCGCAGACGCGGAACTCCGCATTGTTCGCGACCAACTTTTCAAGTGTTTCACAGATGTTGTAGTTCTCTATCCTGTAGCGGTTCAGAAAGGCCGCCACGAGACGTTCCCCCTCCTGACTGCCGCGCCGCCTGATCGTTTCGGCCCGTATCCTGAGCAGGAGATAGGGCGTCAGTCCGGCCGCGAGCGCGAACAGCACGGCCGCAGGCAGACGCATACTCTGCAGCCCCGCAAAGAGCATACACAGGAAGATAAGCCCGCTCACGATCCGGAAGAGGTTCGTCGAATACTTCCGCTTGAACACAGTGTGCAGCAGTGAAGCGATATGTTCATCCAAAGCGCCCGCCCGCGCGACGCGATGCCCTATGTAGAGCCTGCGCCGCGTCTTGAGGATCAGAAGCAGGGTTTTGCACTGCTGCAAACGCGCGAGCAGCAGCCCGCCCGCGAAAAGCGCGTAGAAAGCGCCCGTGATCAGTATGCCGATGTTTTCCGTGCGTATCATGACGCGCCGCCTCCCTCCGCCAAGCTGTGCAGCGCCGCGTCGAAGCGGCGAAAGGCCGCCGCGTCCTCTTCCTCGCCTGCGGCCCGCTTGTCCGCGCCGATGCTGTAGCGCCACCGCCAGCGATCCTCCGCGTGGATGTAGGCGCAGATCTCCGTCATCACGACGCGGCGGCTCTCGGGGTGAATCCCCAGCTCGTAGATGCCGCGCAGCCTCTTCTGTCCCCTGTTCTTGAGCTGGATGAAGTGGAACACGTAATCGAAGCCGCCCGCGACCCTGCGCGCCGTTTCCTCAAGCTCGCCGCCCATCGTCCGCACGATCTCCACCGCGACGTCGTGCGCGAAACTCAAGGGGTCGCGCGTGTGAAAGGTGAGCTTCATGCGGCGCGTACCCTTGCGCGCCATGCGGACTGCCGTGTCCAACGCGACGCCGTCCCGCGCCTCCGCCAGAATGAAGTAGTCCGCATCGCTTCGCAGCAGGTTCTTCGAGATGTTCTGCAACTTCTCCCGATCCGCGATCAACTGTATGATCGGAGCCTCCGGCATCAGCTTGTGCAGCGGAATCTCGGGATCCGTTTCCACCATCACGCCCTCGAGCCGGCTGTCCTCACAGCTCTGCCACGTGGAGAGAAAGGTGGTCTTTGCCGAGCGGACAGGGCCGCAGAAAGCCACGTTGTAGCCCACGCGCACCATATTCTTGAAGAACTCCACCGCTTCGGCCGGTATGGAGCCGCGCGCGGCCTGTTCCTCAAAGCTGTAGTGCGGGATGATGTAGCGCCTGAATATGATCGCGTCCTGCCCAAGCTTCGTCATGCCGCCGCGAAATATCGTCACGCGCGTCCCGTCCAGCATGTAGACCTCATGAAATTCCTTGTCGAGGCGCTCATCCGGCGTCATCAGCAGGAAAGCGCGCACCATCTGCTCCCGCCGCTCCAAGCCGATCCGCTGCGGCTTCAGGCGCATCGCGCCGTCCTCCAGAAAATAGACGCGGTCCCCTATGATCTTCGCGGAACTGCTCTCCGAGAACGCGCCCGCGAACCACTCCGCCATGCCGGCCAGTCCCCAGTTTTCGTGATAGACGGCGTCCGTCAACGAGGGATACCAACTCGGAAAAGCGGTTCTTTCACCCTTGAACCTGCGCAACAGGCCGGAAATCTTGTTTTTGAAGTAGGAAACCTCTTTTTCATAGCCGATGATGGCCCGCTTCTGTATCGCGAGTATCTTGTGCGCGTCGTTCTTTTCCTCTTCCCATTCCCGCCGAAACTCGGACTCTATCTTTTCGCAGATGTCCGCGAAGCTCAGGGCCGCTTGGTCGCGCGGCGATTGCTCCGCCAGATACCGTTCTATATAAAACTTTTCCAAGGTCTTCTCCTTTTGCGCGGGGCAAATTCGCCCGCATCTCCGCCTGTCAGCGCGCCCGCCAAGGCCGCGATGTCGCCCGTAAAGCCGTCCGCCGCGCCGGCCCACAGACTTTTGCGCTCAATCTCGGCCTGCCGCCCCCCTTGGACGAAGCGCACGCAGTAAAACCGCCGCCCATCCTCCGCGAACCTGCGCGCCACGTAATCCGCGGGGTAGATGTCCTTTTCGATGTAGTTGTTCAGGATATAGGCTTTCGGCATGACGCCGAGCCGCTCATACAGGCCCTTGCGCTTCTCCCAGCGCGCCAGCGCCGTTTCCTGCTGGGTCAACACGAGGAAGCGGTTTGCGTCGTAGGAGAGCGCGCCGAACGCAAGGCCGTTGTCCAAGCGGCTGCCGCTGTCCGTGACAATGATGTCAAAGGCCCGTCCGGCCACGTCCAACAGAAAAGCGCTCGCCTCGGGCATGTAGTAGCGCTCCTCTTCCTCGTTGGCGATGCCGCCGAGCACGGACAGGTTTTTCAGGCGCAGGCAGTGCGCGATCAGCTCATCTTCGCCGAGCAATCTGCTTTCAAGTCTGCTCTTCAGCGCGTCTATGCTCTCCGCGCCCTCGCGCACGTAGTCCATGCTTTCGCGACCGTTCAGGGCCAGAAACAGCACCCGCTTCTCGGGCAGCCTCTCGGCGACGGACTCCGCCACGGACAGCGCGACCATCGTGACACCCACCTTATTGTCGATCCCGTGAAATATGAAATGCTCGCTCAATGTCACCCCTCCCTTTGAATCAACAGCAGCGAGGGCAAGCCCGCGCTCTCGGCAAAGGCCCTTATCGCCTCGTAGGCCGCCTTGGTCGCAATGATTTCCACGTGATCGATTATCGCGTTCGCATCCGTGCGCGCTTTCCGATCCGGCGTTTCGGGCAGCAACTCGCCGCCCTGCGGCATGTCGCGCACCTCGAGGTCCTCCGCGTCTTTCACAAAGGCGAGTTTGTAGCGACCGAAATTCCGGCCCTCGCCGAGCGCGGACGCGATCTCCACCGTGTCGCCGCGCCGCAGCGCGCTGCTGCGCATCGCGATCCACGCGAGCGGTATCACGAAGAAAGATTCCCCTTTCTTCAGATAATCCTCCTCGAGCGCAAACACCTCTGCGGACAACTGCTGCCGCGCGGAAACGGGCCACGCCGTCCGCTTGCCCACGATCTCCCCCTCGCTCCCGGCGGGGAAGCCCTTTTCGATTACGCCGTCTTTCGGAATCAGAACGGTCGTGAGCATATCCGCGCGCAGGGTAGTACCCGCGCGGATGTCCGCGCTCGCGACCACCACCCGATCCATAAGCAGCCTGTTCCGCCCCGTCGTTTCCCAGAACACGAGTCCCGCGACGGAGAGCAGCGCCAGCAATACGCCCAAGATCGACCTCCATCGTTTCAAAACATCACCTCCTTTCCGACTGGGAATCGCGCCCGTCCGACCGCGCCTTGACGGCGCTTTCGCCGAATCCCGCCGAGCCGCCGCCGGATTGCTGCGGACTCGACGCAGGATATTCCCATTTATTTTTTATTATACCAGCATATCCCACAATGTCAAGGGGTTTCTTGAAAAATTTTAAAATATTGAGAAATACACCTGCAAGAGGGAAAATTTGAAGAATCATTTAAAGAAAAGACTGCCTCCCGGCGATTTCTTCAATCGCTCGGAGGCAGTCTGCGTCTGTTCAAGGTCGGGATAATCTGAAACGCAAGGCAATTTCACTGACCTGTATTGCGCTTGCGTCTGATTTTAACAAAATGATGTGGGCAACCGTCCCCTGTGTAATCCGCTCCTCAGCCTTTCGCGTAGTAGGCGGCGATTTCTTCTTTCGTCAGAGGGCGTCCGCCGCAGCCGTACTCCACGGTGAAAGGGCAGGGATAACCGTCGGCCACCCTGACGTTGATGATCGACGGCTTGCCTGACCGGTAAGCCCGTCTTATGGCGGGAATCACATCCTCGAGGTCCTCTACGTATTCGCCGTAGCCGCCCAGCGCCTCCGCGATCTTCTCGTATCGCCTCTCGACCAGCGTCGTCGCGATGTAGCCTTTCTTCACCTCGTCGGCGTTTCGCATGGTTTCGGCCATCTTGACCATGCCCCACTGCGCGTCGTTGGAAACGACGCAGATAATCTGCATACCGAAGCGGGCCATCGTGTCAAATTCGCCGAGATAAAAGCCTATGCTGCCGTCGCCCGTGTACTCGAGCACCGGCTTGCCGCGCGCGCACCACAGGCCCATGGCGAAGCCCTGGCCCGTGCCTATCGTGCCGTTTGCGGCGTAGCCGACGAGTTGGCCGGGTTCGCGCGCCCGCACGGTGCGCAGGATCCATTCATACGCGTCGCCGCCGTCTGCCGCGACGGACCAGTCGGGCGCTTCCTCGTTCAGAAACCGGCTGACCTCAGCCGCGAGCCGCGCGGGATGTATGGGTTTGATGTCCCGAAAGCCGTAGCCCGCGCTCCAATCGGCGCGATAGGCGGCGTGCAGACCCTCGGCCCGCTTGACCCACGCGTCGCCCGGGCGGTGCGCGTCCTTTGCGCAGACGGCTTCGAGCAGTTGCCGCGCTGCCGCACCCGCACCCGCGACGATGCCGATGTCGGCCGGGCAATTGAAGCCGATCATCCGCACGTCCGGGTGGATCTGAATGAAGCGGGCATTCTCGTTGATCATCGGCGGCTTGCCGTTGTTCAGCCGGAAGTTCATGGCCGCGGCCAGCGTGATGATCACGTCGGCCTCGCGGAGCGCGCCCTCGCCGATCCGAAACAGCGCGTCGTCTTCGCTGCCGAAAAGCCCGCGCGCCATCGTTGCGGCGTACACGGGCATCCCGAGCCGATCCGCGAGCGCCGTGATTGCCGCGCGACCGCCCTCCGCCGTGAACACGGCGGCGTCGCCGACCGCAAGCACGGGCCGCTCCGCCCCTATGAGCATATCCGCCGCCGCGTCGATCAGCGCGGGATCGCCGAAAGCCTGCGCAAAGCTGCGGGATTTCTCGGGGAACAAGGCCGCAGCCATCTCGATTTTGGCTTTCATGATGTTCACGGGCGTTTCAAGATATACGGGACCCGGTGCGGCGCCGAGCATCTGCCGAAAAGCCTTTGCCACATATTCCGGGATGCGCGCCGTTTCAAAGATCTTCGCGGCCCAGAGCGTGTTGCTCCGCAAAATCGCAATCGTATCCATACCCATGTCCTGCTCCGCGCCCGTGTCGAAATCCTCAACACCCACGGAGGCCGAAATGACCAAGACGGGCGAACCCGCGGCCCGCGCTTCGAAAAGTCCCTGCATGGTCTGCATCACGCCGGGCGTCACCGTCGCAAGCATGACGCCCGGCTTACCCGAAGCGCGCGCGTAGGCGTCCGCCGCGTAGACGCCCGCGTTTTCGTGCCGCACGTCGACAACCGCGATCCCCTCCTCCCTGCAACCGTAGATAACGGGCATGATCTGCCCGCCGCAGACGGTAAAGATCTGCTCCACACCCTCCCGCTTCAATTGCCGCGCAAACAGCCGGCCTCCGTCAACAAGCATAATCCGATACTCCTTCCTTTTTTCAATCTTTCCGGTACCGGTCGAACGCCGACGCGCAGCTTTCGCATCGTAATCCGCGCATCGCCGTTTCCGCGCGCACCGGGCGAGGAAAAATCGGCGGCGCACTTCAATTCAGTATAATGACCTCTGCGGATATTATACTACAAAAGCGAGGCACAGTGGGGTATTTTATGACGCCGGCGTCCCGCGAGCGCGGATTTGCTCCGACGAATCCATCTGCTGCTCGATTTCGATATGCAGCAGCGGAATATGCGCCTCCGCCGGCTCCTTGTTCAGAATCGGATAATCAAATTCCTCCGGATTGCAAAGCTTCAAGATGTTGTTGCAACAGAATATCAGATCCGGCAAGGGCATGTTCTCCGCCTCGCAGCTGCGACGCTCCAAATAGGCCAAATTGACCCTGGCGTATGAACAGATA
>JAITAX010000225.1 GCA_031283865.1 Eubacteriales Family XIII. Incertae Sedis bacterium | reverse complement strand
CGGCTATCTCTTCGTGATCGTGCCGCTGCTCACGGAGGAATTCAAGAAGCTCGCTTCCTAAAAGGGGGCGCTTTGGGGTTATGCGCGCGGCGCGGGTCCGGGCGGGGTCTGCGGCCCTCTCCGGGCCGCAGGCCCCGCCCCGAAAGACCGCGCCGCGCGCAATTTCGGCGCTTCGATTGTCGAACGGACGGCGGCGTTCCAAAGAGGATTCAAAAGAGGAGAAGAGGAGTGGCGTTATGGGACAACAAGAGCTTGCTCAATTGAGCAAGGAGGAACTCGCGGGGCTTGCCGTCGATCTGCTGCACCGGACGATGGTGCACCACGTGTTCTGGTTCAAGGAGGTCGAACACCAGATCGGCTTCGAGAAAGCGCTGGAGGTCATGGATGCGGCTTATGAGAAGAGCCGCGGCATACAGCTGAACCGCCTCGGCAAACTGCTCGGCTTTACGCTTACGGACGGGATCCCCGATCCCTTGCTTTCGTTGCCCGCGGAGAAGCTGACGGCGCTGATCGAGGGCTTGAGCGTGAATTGGCTCGCAGGGGACGGCGTCTGGTTTCAGGCCGTCGAGTCGAAGTACGGTATGTTGGACGCGAAGCGCTGCAACGATTCCTGTTGGGCGTGGTTCTCGCCTTTCGAGGCTTGGTCGATCAAGCGCAGCCTGCATCTGCCCGCGCGGGCGGGCATAGAGGGCCTGAAAAAAGCGCTCGCCCTGCGCCTGTACGCGCACATCAACGAGCAGTCCATCACGGACGAGGGTCCCGGCCGCATCCTGTTTCGCATGGACAACTGCCGCGTGCAGGCCGCGCGAAAGAGCAAGGGGATGGAGGATTACCCCTGCAAGTCGGCCGGCCTCGTGGAGTACGCGCGCTTCGCGCAAACGATCGATCCGGGGATCAAAACCGAATGCGTGGGCTGTCCTCCGGACGAGCATCCGGACGAGTGGTTCTGCGCTTGGCGCTTCAGCTTGGCGTAAATGCGGACGGAAAGCCGTTTTCTTTGCGGAAGCGCCGCGGGAGGGGGCTCTTCCCCTGCGGCGCGATGCCGATACGAAGGAGTAGGATATGATTCCATTAACACCGGTAACACTGATCGCGGCAGCGGCCATAGCGGCGGTGATCGTCGTTGTTTTCATCATCAACATCAGGAACGAGTTGAAGTGACGCCGAGCGATCCGAATGACAGAAAGGTACAAATGACATGAATGATATTTTGTTTGCACTGGAAATCTATTTTATCGGCTTCGTAATCGCTGTGATTATGGCGGCCCTGATTAAGTGCTTGGTGCTTATAATCAGCCGCAAATCACCCGATAAGGAAGCAGACAAGAAAAGCGAGGAGGGGACCGCATGAGTTTTGCGTTTTTATTTCAAGGCATCGGAACCCTTTTCTATCAGGCCCCTGCGGTTGCCATCGCACGCGTCGTGCTGATCGTCCTCGGTATATTATTGGTTTATTTGGGAAAGAAAGGGACGCTCGAGCCCCTGATCATGATCCCGATGGGTTTCGGCATGTCGGCCGTGAACGCCGGCGTCCTGTTTTTGGATTCGGCGAAGGCGGGCGCGGAAACAGCGCGCATGGGTACCCTCTTTATGGACCCGCTCGTTACGGACGTTGAAGAGCTCGTGAACATCATACAGATCGACTTTCTGCAGCCGATCTTCACGTTTACGTTCAGCAACGGTCTGGTCGCCTGCTTGGTGTTCATGGGCGTGGGCGTGATCACGGACGTGGGGAATGTATTGCGCTTCCCGTTCACGAGCATGCTGATCGCCATGTGCGCCGAACTCGGCACGATCGTCACCTATCCGATCGCGCGCGCGATGGACTTCACGGCCGGCGAGGCGGCGGCCGCAGCGGTGGTCGGGACGGCCGACGGGCCGATGGTTCTCTTTACCTCGCTGATCTTGGCGAAGCCGCTGTTTGTTCCGATCACGATCATCGCTTATCTGTATTTGAGCCTGTGCTACGGCGGCTATCCTTTCTTGATCCGCCTGCTGATCCCAAAGGAACTGCGCGGCATCGTGGTCAAATCGACGAAGAAGATCGACATCGGTTCGAAAGAAAAGATCATATTCGACGTGGTGGCCTGTACGTTGCTCTGTCTGCTCTTTCCGATGGCCGCGCCGTTGTTCGTGAGTTTCTTCCTCGGCAACGCGATCAAGGAGTCGGGCGTGGTCAAATACGTGCAGCTGCTTGAAGATGTCTTCCTTTATGCGGCTACATTCTTCCTCGGCCTCTTGCTCGGCGTGCTCTGCGAGGCGAGCACCTTGCTGAATCCGTTGATCCTGAAGCTCTTGATCCTCGGTATGCTTGCGCTTGCGCTGGCCGGCGTCGGCGGCATCATAGGCGGCTATCTCGTCTACCTGATCAACGGGAAGAAGTTCAATCCGACCATCGGCATTGCGGGCGTTTCCTGCGTACCGACGACGGCGAAAGTCGCGCAGAAAGCGGTTTACGCGATTAACAAGCGCGTCATCATCCTGCAATACGCGCTGGGCGCGTGCGTTTGCGGCGTCATCACCTCCGCGATTCTCACGGGGCTGTACGTGTCCGCGGTCCCCATGCTTTAGGCCGTCGCGTCCCGGCGCGAAAGAAGCGGGATGAACGCTCAAAATTATAAACTTATTGGGAAAGGAGTATTAAGATGTCAAAATATGGATATCCC
>JAITAX010000206.1 GCA_031283865.1 Eubacteriales Family XIII. Incertae Sedis bacterium | reverse complement strand
TTTCTTCCGCCGCCGCGCTCTCCGCCGCCGCGGCTTCCGCCGCCGCGACCTCCGCCAACAGGGTTTCAGCCGACGCGTCTTCCGCGGAAATCCTTTCGGCAAGCGCTTCCGTCGCGATTTCCTTGATGAAATCGTCGAGGCGATCCGTCGGCGTTACGCCCATGCCCATGAACAGATTCTTGATGCGCTCTGCGGCGCTTACTTTTCCTTTTGACGTCACTTCCAATGCTTCCGACCTTTCCCGCGGGCCAGCCGTCACGCCCGCGTCAACATGCTCTGTCTTGTATAATTATCTATGGTCTTACGAAACCCAAGCTCGCTCTTTTCCTTGCGCGCGACGCGCGTTTCTTCCGCCTCGCGCTCGTCGAGCTTCTTGATGGATTCCTGCGTCGAGGACTGCCGCAGCGTGTTTTCGGAGGCGTAGGAACTCGTCACGGCGATGCGAAATTCGTAGAAGCTGTAGGCGATCATCATCTCCTCGAGCAGGCCCGTGATGTCGCTCTCTATGATGTAGTCCGCTTTCGTGCCCTCGTCGGCCTCTCCGAAATCGCCGACGGCCACGGGGTAGATCCTGCGCTCCTCGAGCTTGACGTTGCCCAGATTGTTGTAGCGGTTGTACACCAGCTCAATCGCCGAGTAGCTCCGCTCCCGCACGGCGCGCACAAAATAATCGTGCACGGCGCCGATGTCGCGGTAATACTCGTCCCAAGTCAGGCTCAGGCTGACATCCCTGCGGCCCCTGATCTTCTTCCCGATGACGATCTTCTCGGCGTCCGCCGCGTCCCGCGCGAGTATGCCCGACACGGAGGAATTGACGCTGCCGCAGAAGCCGTAGTCGCTGCCGAGGTAGATGCGCAGCGCGGGCAGCCGCGCGTCCGGCAGACGCAGCAGCTTGTCCAAGCGCAGATTGCGGTTGAGGACGATGCCCCGCAGCATCTTTTCCAGCTCCGTGCGCATACCGCTCAGCAGGAGGGCCTGTTTGCGCGCCTTTTCTACGCGCAGCAGGGCGTGGAAGTTCATCACCTTTACGACGGATTTGATCTTCACAGCGCGTCTCCCTCTCCGATTGCGGTCGCGGCGGCGAGCATTTCCGCCTCCGTCCGCACGGCAAACTTGTGCTGTTTGAGCATTTCGAGGATGGCCGCGCCGCGCCGTATGCGCCGCCGCATCGCCTCGCTCATCTCGTCGACGTTCGTCAGTTCGAAGACCTCCCGCTGCTCCAGATAGGCGAGCAGTTCACGGCGCAGCGGCGGACCCACCTTTTTCAGATCCGGGTTCTGCACCGCGCCGCCGAGGCGGGACACGGACAGCCCGTAGTTGATTGCGGGTTTCTGCCCCTTTTCGAAGTTCTTGCCGGAGAGGACGATCTGTCCGTCCGTAATCGATATGATGTTCGTGGAGATGTAGTCCGTGATGTCCCCGCCTTTCGTCTCGCAAATCGGCAGAACCGTAATGGAGCCGCCGTCGATGTGCTGGCAGCCCAATTCGAGCATACGCGAATGCGAGTAGAAGATGTCCGGCGGGTAGGCGTCCCGTCCCGGCATCTTGCCCATGAGCAGCGCGATCTCGCGGCAGATGTCCGCGTGGCGCTTCAAGTCGTCTATGACGACGAGCACGTCCTTGCCCTGCTCCATGTAGGAGCGCGCAATCGACAGCGCGGCGTAGGGCGTGGAGCGCAGCACGGGCGCCGGGTCGTCGTTGAAAGCCGCGACGATGATCGTGTAGACCATGGCCCCGTATTTCAGGAACTGCGCGTAGATGTCCTTGACCTCTTTCTTCGTCTTGCCGATAGCCACGTATATGCAGAGGACGTCCTGCCCCTTTTGGTTGACGATGGTGTCAAGCGCGATCTGCGTCTTGCCCGTCTTCTTGTCGCCTATGAGGAGCTGCCGCTGTCCGCGGCCGATGGGGTAGAGCATGTCTATCCCGCTGATGCCCGTCAGCAGCGGGCGCGTGACCGCCTTGCGCGACATGATCGGGATGGGTTCGGACTCGATGGGGATATCAACGCGGTCGGCCATCGTCCGGCCCAGCAGCTTTTCGGTGCCGAACATGTCCACGATATGCCCGATTGCGCTCGGGGAGAAGCGCGCGCAGAACTGTCTGCCCATCGCGACGGCTTTGTCCCGGACGTGAATCTTCTTGCCTACGTGCGTAAGGCTGATCAGGACCGTGTTGCGCCCGATGGCGTCCACATAGCCCTCCGAATCGTCGCCGACCTGCACGCGTTCGAAGTAGGCGACGCCCTCAAGCCCGTCCGCTTCCGCCACGTACTCGCGCACCATGCGCACGCGCCCCGTCGCGTAGACGTTGCGCCCCTCTTTGACGGCGTCGATCTTTTCCGACAGTATTCTGCCGAGATTCCCTGAAATATCTGTTGCCATTAGCTGATTTCCCTACCTTTTATGGCGAAGTCCCAGATCATGCTGTCCGCTTCGATCTGGACGCCGTCGCAGATATCCGCGTCGGCCACGACTTCGATATCCTCTGAAAACATCCTGTAATTGAACATGTCCGTCGGGGCGTATAGAATGACCCGCTGCGGTTCCCGCGAGGCTTTCAGCCGCAGGAAATCGCAGAAATCAATGAAGTCGAAGCGCTCCGGCGCCCGGCCAAATTCCGAGATGAGGGCCTGCTCGCCCGCGCCCGCGGACTCGGACAGCAGACGGTATTGATCCTCCGCCGACAGCCCGCTCATCGCAAAGGTCGTTTCGTAGTCTATCCGCCGCAAGAGCTGTGTCGCCGGCCCGCCCTCCCCGCGCGGAACATCCGCAATCGGCAGGGTCTTGAGCAGCTGCGACGGGTTGAAGTAAAACCGGTTGCGTATCTCGCGGTACATCACGGGCAGTTCCGCGTTCAGATAGTGCGCCGCGCCGATCTGCTCCGTCTCGCGCAGCACCGAGGTCGCGCCCTGCGCCACGGCGGCAAGCTCGCCCGCCTCCCGAGGCGGCGCGTCCCAAGCCTCGCCCGTTTCGCCCGTCTCACCCGCTTCGGCCGCCTCGCGCTCTTCAAACGCGTCGTACAGCGTGATTAGCTCCGCCGTGCGCCGCCTGATCTGCCCGCGCACCTCGTTCGCCATCCAGGAGACGGCGAGCGTCACAAGCCCGATGAGCAGGATGAGCGCTATGGAAACACCTATAAATATGTACTGCATTTACGTCCTCCCTGTTCCGGCATCCGCGCCGCGCCTACTGCGTGAGCAGCGGGTTGAAATAGAGCAGGAGGAACACAAAGGCGAACAACAGCAGCAGCAGCAGCGTGATAACCAGACCGACCGTCAGCGCCGCGTGAATCACGTCGCTCTTCGTCTCGGGATTCCTCCCGACCGCCTCCGCGATCTTGCTGCCCATGATGCCGAAGCCGATGCCGTTGCCGAGAAACGCAAGCCCGATGATCCATCCTATCGCGCTGAAAACCGATCCGTACAAACTCTCCATATGATATGCTCCTTTTACCGATTCATTCCGTCCGCGCCGCTCCCTTGCCGGGATGACGCGGCTCTCGCCTGGGACCTGACTTTTGGGACCCTGTGGTTTTAGCCTGTGACCGGACCTCACGGTCCGCGCCGCTCCCGTGCCGGGACGGCGCGGACCGCA
>JAITAX010000141.1 GCA_031283865.1 Eubacteriales Family XIII. Incertae Sedis bacterium | reverse complement strand
ACTTTGGTATTGTCTTACGTTGAGATAGAAGATGTTGCCGGGAATTATCAGCACTATGCTTTGGAGCCTGGGACTGAGAGTGGCGCCCCCTTGCAAGTGCCGGATTATAAACTTAACGTCGTCCACATACCCATTACCGTTGGCACACAAAGCGGAAAGCTGACTGCCGGCACGGCCGGAAGCGCGTCGTTCGCGATAAATACAGCCAACATTGCCACGCCGTCCGCCATTACGCTTGTGAATGTCAACAGCATCACGGGCATTGCGCTTGCCACCGCTTCGCTGACAAAACAGGATATGGACATTACAATCACAACCACGGCGGACACTCCCGCCGGAACGCACCTTTTGCAACTGACGATCGGCAACGTGACTTCGCTGGAGTTTACGCTTACGGTTGATAATGCTGCTGCCGGCGGCGGTGGCTCGTCCGGCGGCTGCTCGTCCGGCGGCAACTCAGGCGGTTCGTCCGGCGGCGGCTCGTCCGGCAATACCAATACAACGCCAACTTCACCTGATACAAACACAGATACAGCTTCCGGAGGCGGGACTTCAACCGCTACGATTACAGCCGATACAAGCGTTTCCGGCGGCGAGGCGACCGCGGCGATCAGTGACAGCGAGATATCCGATTCTATCGCGGCAGTCAAGAAAGAAGCCGGCGACAAAGGCACCACTCCGGTTGTTGAGATAAAACTCGACACCAAGTCCGCCGATTCCGCAAAACTCAATCTCACCGTCGGCGCGGTAGAGGATTTGACCGACGCGAACGCGAAGCTGAAAGTAAATATGAGCGATTTGGGTACTCTGACTTTCGATTCAAAAGCGCTTGAGGCCATCTCCGCCGACGAATCGACCGCTTCGGCGCCTGTGACGATCACGGCGGAAAAGCTTATGAGAGCCGACTTGCCGGAGGCGCTGCAAAATGCGGTGAAACCAACGGATGTGCTTCTGGACTTCTCCGTCAAGGCCGGCGACAAGACAATCAGCAATCTTAACGGCGGAACTGTTGACGTAACCGTACCGTATACGGTTTCAAGCGCGGTTAAGCCGGCGACCGTCGTGGTGTATTACCTCGACGCGAAAGGCAATTTGCAGATCGTTCTCGGCAGGTACGACGACGCGTCGAAAACGGTGCATATGACGCTGAAGCATTTTTCAAAGTACCTGATAAGAGTAAACGCGGTGGCGTGGGAAGTGACGGACGGCGGCTGGTACACGGAAGAAACGATGGACTTTGCGGCGGCGCGCGGCTTGCTTGACAGCTATATCACAGACGGCAAGGTCAAAGCGGGACAGGGCGTTACGCGCGGCGACTTCATAGCGAATCTGCTGAAAGCGTTGGGCGTACAGCCGTCGGAAACTTTCACGGTTGAGCAGTTTACGGACGTTGACCCGACCGACCCCAATGCGGCATATCTGCGAACGGCGAAACAACTTGGCGTCATAGACGGCGTGAACAGCGCGCATACGCTGTTTGAGCCGTACAGAGTAACCACTCGCGGTGAGCAATTCCAAGTGATTATGAACCTAATCGACGCGGGATTGACGACTGCGGCGAGGTCAGACGCGACGAACAAAACGCTTGACGACTTCGCGGACGCGGCGGATGTTCCCAATTGGTTAAAACCCGCAATAACCGAGTTGATTCGGCTCGGCGTTATCAAAGGCGACGGCACATCTCTGATGGTAAAGAAAGATTTCACCGTAGGAGAAACCGCCACGTTGTATGAGCGGCTGGGTTAACAGGCTCTAAGCAAAATAGGCGCCGCACCCTCACTCGAGGGTGCGGCTTTTTCGCTGCCCAGATGAACACACCGTAACGCCTTGTGTTCATATTCGGTGTTCATATTTTCAAAAACCTGTGCGCGCGGCGATTGACAATCATAACAATTCAAGGTAAAATATAAATTGTGGTTTTGCAGAGCAAGACCGTATTCTGTTTATTTCCGGTCGCAAGGGTACGCGCACCGCACCCTTGGTCGATTTTTGATCCTGCCGAAGGAAAGGATGTGTAAATTAGGTGGATATATCATCACTGGCCGGTATTATTATCGGCGTCGCGGCGGTTGGTGTCGGAATGGTATTCAAGGGCGTGTCGCCCACAGCTTTGGCGAATCCCGCCGCGATTCTGATTATCATAGCGGGAACAATCGGCGCCGTCACCATTGCCACGCCGATGAACGAACTGAAAAATATCGGCCGGCTGTTCGGAATTCTGTTCGGCGGCGCCAAATTCATGTCACCGCAGGAGGCCATCGAAAAAATCCTTGAGTTTGCGGAGATGGCAAGGCGGGAGGGTCTGCTGGTGCTCGAAGCCCGCATAGCGGACGAGAGCGACCCTTTCCTGACGCGCGGTCTGCAACTGCTTGTGGACGGCGTCGACAGCGACCAGCTTGCCGAGTCCATGGAGGCCGACATCGCGGCGATGGAGGGCCGGCACGCGGCCAACGCCAACATCTTTTCGCAGGCCGGCACCTACGCGCCGACCTTGGGCGTACTCGGCGCCGTACTCGGGCTGATCGCGGCGCTCGGACATATGGATGATACGGAGGCCCTCGGCCACGCCATAGCCGCCGCCTTTGTGGCGACGCTGCTCGGCATCTTCACAGGCTACGTGCTGTGGCACCCGATGGCAAACAAGCTGAAGCGCAAGTCGAAACAGGAGGTCCTTGTGCGCACCATCATCATGGAGGGCATCGTCGGCATATGCCGCGGCATGAACCCGCGCATGTTGAAAGATAACCTGTCCAACTATATTTCCGCGCGCGAACGCGAAACAAGCTGACCGCGGGCCGCGTCCAATATAGACGGCGCGGCATTGAAGCAAGGCCGCCCATCCGCGCACCGCGCGGGCATTCGCGGTTTGCGTCTCAGGAGAAACGACTATGGCAAAGCGCAAAGAAGAACACGAAGAACACACCGACGAGAGTTGGCTGGTCCCTTACGCCGACATACTCACGCTTTTGCTCGCGCTGTTCATCGTGCTTTTCGCGTCGAGTTCGGTCGATGAACAAAAATACAATTCGATGGCTGAAGCCCTGTACACGGCTTTCAACGGCTATTTCAGCGACATCGCATCGGAGGGCATGGGCGGAGAGGGGTCCGGCGATCTGGGCGGTCGGGAACTCCCCTACCCCAACGCGGGCAAGGAGGGCGAACAGGCCGCCGCGGACGAACAGGCCGCCGCCGAAGCAGCCGCGCAGCAGCTCGGCAATCTGTTTGAATCCCTGTCGCAATACGTGACGGAAAACAACCTTGAGGACACCATCGCCGTCCGATTCGAGGGCGAAAGCGTGCTTGTCGTGCTGAAGAACGACGTCTGGTTCGAGTCGGGCAGCGCGGGGCTTACATCGACCATGTACGCACAGGCCGGCACGCTGGCCGATTTGATTCAGGCCAACCAGACGCCCGAAGAGCCGCTGGAGGTCGTCGTCGCCGGCTATACGGACAACATCCCCTCAAACACCGCCCTCTATCCCTCGAACTGGCATTTGAGCTTTGCCCGCGCCACGAACTTCCTTGCCATGTTGCTCGAGGACGGCGATCTAAGCCCCGAGCATTTCAGCGCGCGCGCCTACGGCGAGCTGCACCCCATCGCGCCCAACGACACGCCGGAGGGCCGCAAGCTGAACCGGCGCGTCGAACTGCTCATATCGCGGCCCAAGATCATCGCGCCGCCCGACAACCTGTTTATGGACGCGATTGAGGAACGCTTGAACCGCGGCGGCGCGAACAGCGCGGCGACCGCGCCCGCAGCGGAGGCAACGGAAGAGGAAACGCCGCAGGAGGAAGAATGACAGCCGGCGGCGCGGGGCCGCGAGCCGTCCGCAGGAAACCCCGCAAGCGCAAGAACGCAACGAAGCCGCCCGGCAAAGGCGGCTTCGCTTTTTTTTGTTATTGAAGCCTATTGAAAGGCTTGGTCCAGATCCGCAATAATATCCTTTATATTCTCCGTGCCGATTGAAAGGCGCACGGTGTTCGGTTTGATGCCCTGATCCAGAAGATCCTCCGCCGAAAGCTGTGAGTGCGTCGTGCTGGCGGGATGGATCACGAGGGACTTGACGTCCGCGACATTGGCGAGCAGGGAGAATATCTGCAACTTGTCGATGAACGCCTTGGCCTCGGCTGCGCCGCCCTTGATTTCAAAGGAGAAGATCGAACCCGCGCCGTTCGGGAAATACCGGTTGTAAATCGCGTGGCTCGGCTGATCGGGCAGGGAGGGATGGTTGATGCGCTCGACCTTTGGCTGCGTCTTCAGGTAGTCGATGACTTTCAGCGCGTTCTCTATATGCCTTTCAATGCGCAGCGAGAGCGTTTCTATGCCTTGCAGCAGCAGGAAAGCGTTGAACGGCGCGAGCGCCGCGCCCGTATCGCGCAGCAGGACGGCGCGAATCCGCGTCACGAAAGCCGCAGGACCTGCGGCGGCTGTGAACGAAACGCCGTGGTAGCTCGCGTTGGGTTCCGTGATATGCGGGAATTTGCCGCTCGCTTCCCAGTCGAACTTGCCGCTCTCGACGATGATGCCGCCCAGCGTTGTGCCGTGGCCGCCGAGGAACTTCGTGGCGGAATGGACCACGATGTCCGCGCCGTACTCAAAGGGGCGGAGCAGGTAGGGCGAGGTGAACGTGTTGTCCACGATGAGCGGAATGCGGTTGTCGTGGGCGATCTTCGCTATCTTCTCGATGTCGATGACGTTGGAATTGGGATTGCCAAGCGATTCGATCAGAATGGCTTTCGTATTCGGTCTGATTGCGTTTTGGAAGCTGCCCTCCACATCCGGATCCACGAAAGTGGTCGTGATGCCGTAGTTCGGCAGCGTCTGATCGAGCAGGTTGAAGCTGCCGCCGTAGATGGTCTTTGCGGAAACGATGTGATCCCCGGCCAAGGCCAGATTCAGGATCGCGTAGGTCAGCGCCGCCGCGCCGGAGCCGACGGCCAAGGCCGCGGAACCGCCCTCAAGCGCCGCCACGCGCTTTTCGAGGATGTCCTGCGTCGGATTCGTCAGGCGCGTGTAGATGTTGCCCGCGTCGGCAAGCCCGAAGCGCGCCGCCGCGTGGTCGGCGTTGTGAAACACGAAAGACGTGGTCTGATAGATGGGGACCGCTCTGGCGTCCGTAGTAGGGTCGGCGGATTCCTGCCCTATGTGGATTTGCTTGGTTTCAAATGCCCAAGCCGCTGTGTTCTTTTCGGCCATTTCGTTTTCCTTTCTCTGCTTTTCCTGCCCCTCAAGGCATTGAGGCGGCAGCCCTTTGCGCTGTGAAACTCGATAATTACATATATAACATATCTGATTACTATGATTATAACGCCGTCTTTCCCCCTTGTCAAGGGGATTCAGAAAAAAATCTATTTTTTTGGTTTCTTCACAAAATGATTGATGCCTATGGCGATCCCGACGCCCACGGAGGTATCGAGGAGGCGCTGCACGCTCGATATGAAAGGCCCGTTTACGGTCTGCTCGAGCGCGATAATCAGAAAGACCACGCAGGCGATCACAACGGACTCGCTGAGCCGCAGCAGATTGCAGGTGGTTATCAGCGCGATCACGCCGAGCGCAATGATTGCGAGAATCAGATAGTCATTGCTGAAAAGCATGTCGATGTACAGGAAGATCATGCCGAGCAGCGCGCCGATCCCCGTTCCCGCCAAGCGGTTGCGCCCGCTTTTGAGGGACTTCTCCACGCTGTCCTGCATACAGATGACAGCCGCCGTGCAGGCCAAAAATGTATCGAAATTCGTCGTGTAGCCAAGGGGCGCCGCAAGATGATACAGCACCATGCAGATCAGAACGGACAGCGCCGTCTTCACCGTCCGCATACCGATCATCAGCGGGTGCCTTTTGTTGTTTTGTTCACTCATTTTATCAGTATACCACGCCGATCCCCGCACTTTCAAGATTGACTCTTGAAATATGCGCGATGAAATAGTAATATAGTAGTAACAGCCGCAAGGGAGCAGCCTTTGCGGCGGGAAAGGATTTTGAACAATGCGCGTGTCGTCAAGGGGCAGACCGACGCCGATTCCGGGTCCGGGCGGAAAGGGCGGCGTGAACGGCGAACTTCGCTGCCGCGTCGTGCGCAGGCAGAGCGGCGACAAACCGCCGGGCAGGCCCAACTGGAACAAAATACCGACGAAGCGGGACATCCCCCTGCTCGAGGACGAATGGGAGCGGCTCATCGAACGCTCCGCCGTCAAGGATGCCGTTCACGGCAGGGTGATGTCGGGGCAGTCCGAAAGGCTGCTTGTGGACTACGTTTCGCAGCGGTCCCCCGACCGCAGGCGCATGTACGAAATTCTGTTCAACCGCTACGGAGACAAGCTCGAAGCCTACAACGCCGGCGACGGCAGCAACATGCGCAGCGTGAACGGTATGTGGGAATACGACCTGACGGAAGCCGAGGCGCGCCTCGTGGAACGCTTCATGCGCGTCTACGCGCCGGCTTTCGAAACGGCGCGCGCCGACTTTCTCTCGGGCCGCCGTCTGCTGCGGGACATCTGAATCATCCGCCGCGCGCGGCGCCGGGATCGGCGCAAAGCCGGCACAAGGCGGAGAACAGGCGAAGATTTTTTCAGGGAAAGCGACACAGCGTCGAAAGAGGAGAGCGAAACATGCAATATCTGTTGTACGATCTGGGAACGGTTTCCGGCGGCACAGTGGAGGTAACGCTGGGCTATGCGGCCAATGTTTTGATCCTGAACGAGGAAAACTACGCTTTCTATAAGGAGCGCAAGCCGCATCGCTTCACAGGCGGCTACATAGAGCGTTCCCCTTACAAGAGCAGCCTGCCGGAAGCGGGGCATTGGTTCGTAATCATCGATTCGGGCAGCTTTTTCTCCAAGATTCGCGCCCTCGTGCGATTCCTGCCCGCGGGCGGCGGCGCGCTCGTCCCCATCGAGCCTGCGATCTGCGAGCGGATTTCCGACAAGAACACGCCCGTCGAAAGCTTTGCCGAAGCCGCCAAGAAGTACAGGCTGCGGGCTTTCATCCTGCACTACTACAAGGATCGCGAAAACATGGCCCTGCCGCTCGCGCAGGCCCTTGAGGCCGAGGGTCTGCCCGTATTCTGCGACGATTTCATGTTGGAACCCGGCGACGATCTGGAGGATAGGATACGAAACGGCATCACAAAGTACAAATTCGGCATCGTAATCCTCTCGCGCGCCTTTGTGCGTATCGGCTGGCAGGCCGCCGGCATCCGCTGCCTCTACGACGAACTGACTTCCGAATACAAGGACATCTACCCCGTGTGGCACAACATCACGAAGAACGATCTCGCGAACTTCCTGCCGGCAATGGAGCGCTTCATCCCGGAAAAACCCGGCGAGGGCGGCATCCCCGCGATTGTCCGCGACATCACCAAGCTGCTGTGGCCGAACGCGCCCGCCGCTTTGGGCAAAGACAGAGCCGAGCCACCGGCCGCCGGCGCCTGAGCCGCAACAGCGCTTTGCGAACTCGCCGAAAATAAAAAGCGCAACTGGACAATCCC
>JAITAX010000107.1 GCA_031283865.1 Eubacteriales Family XIII. Incertae Sedis bacterium | reverse complement strand
CAGGACCTCTCCCTGACGCCGAGCATGGACGCCGTGTTCGCCGATCCGCGTCAGAGCTTTGATTTGAACGTGACGGCACGGCACGGCTACGCCCCCGTCGCGCAGCGGGACAATCTCTTTACGTGGGACTGCGATGCGAACGTGGGCGTGATCGATGAAAACGGCGTGTTCACAGCGACCGACAGGACCGGCGTCAGCGGGGAGATCCGCATTTCGTACAACGGCAAATCCGTCAGCGTACCCGTACAGGTCGGCGCGAAGATCAGCTTTACGGATCTGTTCGATCCCGCGACGGGCGCGGACCATTGGGCCAAGCCCTATATTGAGTCCCTCGCGAGCCAAGGGATCGTGAACGGCATCGGCGATGATATGTTCGGGCCGGACTTCGCGCTCACGCGCGCGCAGTTTCTGGCTATGCTCGCGAAGACCGTGGACGGCCTCGACCTGAACGCGGCCCCGCCCTCGGGTCTTGAAGACGTGCCGATGGACGGCTGGCATTACAGCTACGTGAACTGGGGCTACGCCGCAGGCGTCGTCAAAGGCGTGGACGAAACGCATTTCGCGCCCGATCTTCCGATCACGCGCGAGCAGATGACCGTCATGCTGGCGAACTTCGCCGCGATCCGCGGCATGGCCCTGCCGGATGCGGGCGCGGCGCCCGCGTTTACGGATCTCGCCGCGATCAGCCCATGGGCCGCAGAGTCGGTGGACAGGATCGCGCGCGCCGGCATCATGAACGGTATGCCGCAGGGCGGTTTTGAACCGCAGGCGGGCGCGACGCGCGCGCAGGCGGCAAAGGTCGCGTACATGCTCTGCGGGTTGCCCGCCGCGCAGCCCGCCCCGCTTCCGCCCGGTACAGACGGCACACAGCCCGGTACGGACGGCACGCAACCCGGTACAGACGGCACACAGCCCGGTACGGACGGCACGCAGCCCGGCGCGGGCGATTCCTCGGGCGACGAAAATGCGCCCGCCCCCGATGGGGGCGGCGGCGCGGCGGAAACACACGGCGATACGCCTGTACACTGACGCGCACCGCCCGTTCGCCGCGCGAAAGGCACGCGCTTGCATCGATTGTCGGACTGATATGTTTGAACAGTAAATTGCAGGGTATTATTGTCCCAACCGACGTATTTTTGCGCCTGTTGCGAAGGAAATCGTATGATTAAAACGAAAACATTGGCCTGTGGCATTCGTCTTGTCACGGAGGAACTGCCCCACGTGAAATCCGTTTCCGTGGGTGTTTGGGCGCGCGCCGGCGCGGTGTGCGAAAACGCGCGGCAAGCGGGCATCTCACATTTCATAGAACATATGCTGTTCAAAGGCACCGCCAAGCGAACGGCCAAGCAGATCGCGGAAGACGTGGATCGCATAGGCGGGCAGATCAACGCTTTCACGGGCAAGGAGGCGACCTGCTACTATCTGAAGACGCTGAGCGCCAACTTCGCGAAAGGCGCGGAGATTTTGAGCGACATGCTGCTGTGCTCCGCGTTCGACAGAGCGGAAATGGATAAGGAACGGCAGGTGATCTGCGAGGAAATCAAGATGATCGAGGACAGCCCGGAGGACGATATCCACGACCTGATCTGCGAGCAGATATTTCACGGCAGTTCTCTGGCGAAGAGCGTCATCGGCTCTCCCTCCACGCTGACAGGCATCAAGCCGGCCACGATCCGCGCCTATATGCGGCGCTTCTACACGGGCGGGAACATCGTTCTGGCCGTGGCGGGCGGCTTCGACGCCGCCGAAGTCGAACGCGAACTGAACGCGCTCTTTTCCGGCCTGCCCGCCGGGCTCGAAGCGACGCCGGTCGACTGCGGCGCATACGCGCCGCGCTGCAGGTCCAAGGTCAAGGACATCGAGCAGAGCCATATCTGCATGGGCGTGCGGGGCGTTGCGCTCGAGGATGCGCGCTATTACAGCCTGATGCTGCTGAACAACATCATGGGCGGGAGCATGAGCGCGCGGTTCTTTCAGAACATCCGGGAACAAAAGGGGCTTGCGTATTCCGTCTATTCCTCCGCGAGTTCTTTCACGAACGACGGCATGTACAGTATCTACGCCGCAGTCGGACACGACAAGGTGAAAGAGGCCGTGGCGGCGGTTCTGGACGAACTCGCGAAGCTGAAAAAAGACGGCGTCACGCGGGACGAGCTTGACACGGCCAAGGAACAGATGAAGAGCCATTACATATTCGGCCAAGAGAACGTCAACGGACGGATGTTTTCAATCGGGAAGAACTGTCTGCTCCTAAACAAGGTATTCATGCCGGAGGAAGTTCTCGAAAAGATAGACAAGGTCACTTGGGATCAGCTCCACGAAACGGCGGAACTGATTACGGATCCCGCGCGGTATTCGGCGGCGGTAATCAGTCGCAGGCGTCAAAATTGGAATCGGTTGCTGTAATAAACAAAAATATGATACTTAAAATCAAAACCGACAGCGGCTTTCTGCCCGCCTACGAAAGCCCCGGCGCGGCCGGCATGGACCTGCGCGCCGACATCGCCGCCCCGATCACGCTGCGCGCGGGGGAGCGGGCGCTCATCCCGACGGGCCTGTCCGTCGCGCTGCCGCAGGGCTGTGAGGCGCAGGTGCGGGCGCGGAGCGGGCTGGCGGTCAAATACGGCATCGGGCTCGTGAACGGAACGGGTACGATAGACAGCGACTACAGGGGCGAGATCAAGGTGCCGCTGATTAACTGGGGCGATGAGGACTTCGTGATCGAGCGCGGCGACCGCATTGCGCAGATGATCGTGGCGCGCTATGAGCGCGTGGAATGGGAAGTCGCCGCCGCACTGCCCGAAACCGAAAGGGGGACGGGCGGCTTCGGCCATACGGGCGTTTAGCGCCCTGTGACACAGGGACGCGGCACGGCCGCCCGGCGAAGCCCGAACGAATTGTATACGAAACACGTCAAATACATATTGAGGATGGGACAATGCTGAACAGGGAGGCTTCGGAGAAGCGCGAATACGAGATGCTTTCCGAATACGCGGCGAAAGCCGCGGTGTCCAAGGGTCGGCGGCACGCGGAGGAGAAATGCGAATTTCGCACGGATTTTCAACGCGACCGCGACCGCATCATCTATTCCAAGGCCCTGCGGCGGCTCATGCACAAGACGCAGGTGTTTTTGGCGCCGGAGGGCGATCATTACAGGACGCGCCTCACGCATACCCTCGAGGTCGCGCAGATATCGAGGAGCATTGCGCGCGCGCTGCGGCTGAACGAGGATTTGACCGAGGCGATTGCGATGGGTCACGACCTCGGACACACGCCTTTCGGGCACAACGGCGAAAGCTTTCTTGCGGAGAAGCACGCGGGCGGCTTCAAGCACAACGAGCAGAGCCTGCGCGTCGCGGACGTGCTTGAGAACAGCGAAACGCGGCAGGGGATGAACCTGACGGAGGAGGTCAGGGACGGCATTCTGAACCACACGGGCAAGCGCCTGCCTTTCACGCTCGAGGGGCAGATCGTGCGCATCAGTGATCGCATCGCCTACATCAACCATGACATCGACGACGCGCTTCGCAGCGGCGTCATCGAGCCTGCGGATCTGCCCGAGGACTGCGTCGACGTGCTTGGCAAGACGACGACCGAGCGGATCAACACGCTCATAAAGGATCTGGTCGCGAGCAGCGACGGCGCGAATTTCATCGAGCAGGGGGAAGCCTGCGCCTTTTTCATGAACAAGCTGCGGGACTTCATGTTTGTGAACGTCTACTACAACAGCGTTGTCAAGAGCAACGAAAAGCTGGAAAGAGTGCGCGATCTGATCTTATCGCTGTACGATTAATTCATGGAGCACCCGAACGAACTGCCCGCGGAATTTACGCGGCTCACAGACGAATACGGCCTTGCGGAGATGGTTAAGGACCATATCGCGAGCATGACGGAGCGCTACGCCGTCAACTGTTACAACAGAATCTTCGCAACGGGGGAAAAGACGCTTGTCTTTTAACGCTTTGCCTTATGATCAACATTGTAGACGAAATCAAAAGCAGATGCAATATTGTGGACGTGATCGGGCGGCAGGTGACGCTGAAAAAGGCGGGCGCTCATTACAAGGGCCTCTGCCCCTTTCACAATGAAAAGACGCCGTCTTTCACCGTTTCCGAGGAGAAGCAGCGCTTTACCTGCTACGGCTGCGGCGTCGCGGGCGATGTCATCAACTTCGTGCAGCGCACGCAGAATCTGAGCTTTCTGGAGGCTGCGGAAAAGCTTGCCGGGGAGTACGGGATAGAATGGCAGCGCGATGTGTTTGGCGCCGAAGCGAAGCGCTCCGTGTATTACGACATCAACAGGGAGACCGCCGCTTTCTTCTACAGGGCTTTTCGGTCGGGCAGGAATCCCGCGCTGGCCTATATGGCAGGGCGCGGCATGAACGACGCCGTGCTGAAGAAATTCGGCGTCGGCTACGCCGACGGGGAATGGGACAGCCTGCACAGGCATCTCACGGACAAGGGCATCGAGGAGAAAATGCTGCTCGAATTGGGCTTGGTTTCTTCGTCGAAGGACAGATGTTACGACAAGTACAGAAACCGCGTCATGTTTCCGATTATAAACACGCGCGACAAGATCATCGGCTTCGGCGGCAGGGTGCTGGACGATGCCTCGCCGAAATACCTAAATTCGTCGGACTCCCGCGTATTCAAGAAGAAGGACAACCTCTACGCGCTGAACGTGACGCGGCAGGAGATCGCGAAAGAGGACTGCGCCATCCTCTGCGAGGGCTATATGGACGTGATTTCCCTGTACCGGCACGGCGTGCGGAACGTGACGGCTTCGCTCGGCACGGCCCTCACGGCGGAGCAGGCGGCGATGCTGAAGCGCTATACGGAGCATGTGGTTATCGCCTACGATTCCGACCAGGCGGGGCGGGCCGCCGCAGAGCGCGGCATGGACATCCTGCGAAACGCCGGCTGCAAGGTCAAGGTCCTGCGCATGACGGACGCGAAAGACCCCGACGAATACGTCAAAGCACACGGCCCGCAGGCGTTTTCGGAGCTTGTCGCGCGCGCGCCCTCTCTGACGGAGTACAAGCTGAGCGTCGCGCGCGAACGCTGCGATCTGTCCTCGACGGAAGGCAGCCTTGCCTTTTTGAAGTCAGCCGCGGCTGTATTGCGGGATTTGAGCCCCGTGGAGGCGGATGTATACATACGGAAGCTTGCGGCGGAAACGCGCGTCTCCGAGGGCGCGATTCGCAGGGAAACCTGGGGCGAGGACGCGCAAAGGTCCGCAGCCGGGCGGGTGTCTGCGGCACCGGCGCAGCGCGAAAGGGCCTCCGGCGAGAATGCCGACGCCGGTATGCTCGAACGGAATTTCATACGATTGATGCTGCAGAGCGGTGCGTACATCGACAGGGTGAAACCCTACGAGTACGCGTTTACCGCACCGGCGGCGTTCAGAATCTATTCGGCTGTAACGGCGCTCTGCGCCGAAGACGGTGAGGTGGACCTGCGGAAGCTGGAGGACGCTTTGGAACCGTCGGATCGGGAGCTGCTGCGGGATATTCGCGAAAAGGTGCAGCTTGCGGACAAGGAGGAAGCGGTGTTCGCCGAATGCGTCAAGACCCTCCGCCTGTCCGCGTTTACGGATAGGGAAAGCGAGATCATTCGTATGCTGACGGTGGCGAATGACGAGGAAAACAAAGAAAGGGTAGAGGCATTGACAAAGGAATTGATCAACATTCAACGGGAGATAATAGAGGTTAAAGGCAGGTGATCGCCGTGAATTACGAGGACGAAAACGAAGAAAAAAAGATGGAGGCGATCCAAGACCTTTTGGAGCGAGCCAAGGGCAAAGGCAGCGTGACCTACACTGAGATCGCGGACGAGCTTGAGACACTGGAGATCGACAAGGACCAGATCGACGATTTCTACGACAAGCTCTTCAACGCCGGCGTCGAACTCGTGACCGAGGTCGAAGAACCCGAGCCTTTCGAGCTCTTGGCGCTCGAAGAGGAGGAGGATGCCGAAATCGACGCGGAAATCGTGACGGGAGGCGAAATCGACCTTGAGACCACGCTGCCGAAAGGCATAGCCGTGGACGACCCCGTCAGGATGTACCTGAAAGAGATCGGCACCGTGCCGCTCTTGACAGCCGACGAGGAGGTTGATCTTGCCATGCGCATGGAGGGCGGCGACGGCAACGCGAAGAAGCGGCTCTGCGAGGCCAATCTGCGGCTTGTTGTCAGCATCGCGAAGCGCTATGTGGGCCGCGGTATGCTCTTTCTCGACCTCATCCAGGAGGGCAATTTCGGCCTGATTAAGGCCGTGGACAAGTTCGACTGGCGCAAGGGCTACAAGTTCAGCACATACGCGACCTGGTGGATCAGACAGGCGATTACGCGTTCCATAGCGGATCAGGCGCGAACGATCCGCATACCCGTGCATATGGTCGAAACCATCAACAAGCTGATCCGCATCTCTCGGCAGCTGCTGCAGGAATACGGCCGGGAACCTCAACCCGACGAGATTGCGGCGGAGATGGACATTTCCGAGGAGAAAGTGCGCGAGATCCTGAAGATCGCGCAGGAGCCTGTTTCGCTCGAAACGCCGATCGGGGAAGAGGAGGACAGCCATCTGGGGGATTTCATACCCGACGAGGACGTGCTGGCGCCGGCCGATGCCGCAGCCTTCTCCATGCTCAAAGAGCAGCTGATAGAGGTGCTGGACACGCTGACCGAGCGCGAGCAGAAGGTGCTGATCCTGCGCTTCGGACTCGACGATGGGCGCGCCAGAACCTTGGAGGAGGTCGGAAAGCGCTTCGATGTCACGCGCGAGCGGATCCGGCAGATCGAGGCCAAGGCGCTCCGCAAGCTGCGCCATCCGAGCCGCAGCAAGAAGCTGAAGGATTATCTGGAATAGGCGGCTTTGCGCCGCGCGCCGCCGCATGGTTAAGCTTTCCGACAGGCTGGAAAAAATCTATTCCCTGATCGAGTCCGGGGAACGCGTCGCGGATATCGGTTCGGACCACGCCCTCCTGCCGATCGCGCTGCATGAGCGGGGCCGCGCGCGCGCGCCGATCCTGAG
>JAITAX010000079.1 GCA_031283865.1 Eubacteriales Family XIII. Incertae Sedis bacterium | reverse complement strand
CGCGGTCTGCCCCGGCCCAGAGGAAGCGAGGAGCGATATCATCACGGCCGTGCGCCTCGGCTCGCCGGAGGCCCTGATCGCGTTTTGCGAGGGGATACAGGCGGCGGCGCCGATCGACGCCCACGTGAAGCCCGAGCCGTGGGATATGCCCGGCTACGAGGACCGGGTCATCATGGCGGCCGGCGCTTTCGTGCAAGGCTCCTCCATAGAGCTGTCCGCAGACGGGCCGCTCCGCCCGCCCTACACCGTGTATTTTCAAGGCGGTTTGAGCTACGAACACGCCAAATTCGGCGTAATCAGGGCCTTGCAATCTCTGATGGACAAGGGCTTGCTGCCGGCGGGAGGCTTCGGCGCATGAACGGGATCGGCGGAGGCGGCGAAGAGGCGGCGCGAAGCCGCAGCGCGCAGGCCGAAAACAAAAAGGAATTTATGGGGAAATTCAAGAAAATCACGGCAATCTTTAAGTTTTTGCTGCTGATCGGCATCGCAATCGGTCTGCCCTTGCTGCTCTATTTCCGCTATCCCGAAATCTTGAACGAATTTAGGGACATCGAATCGATCAACGCGATGGCGGAGACGCGCGAGGGCTTCCTGTTCCCGTTTTTTGTCGGCCTGCAGGTCTTTCAGGTAATCGTTTCGATCATACCCGCCCAAGCCGTGCAGATCGCCGCAGGCTACGTGTATAACTTTGGAATTGCCTATATCGCCTGCGTCGCCGGCCTCTTGATCGGAACAGTCGTCACGTATTTTATCGCGAAGCTGCTCGGGCGCGACGCGATGCAGTTGCTGTTCGGCACGGAGCGCATCGACAAATTTGTCGACAAGCTGAACAGCAAGAGGGCCTATATCCTGCTCTTCATCGTCTTCCTGATCCCCGGCATCCCCAAGGACATCTTCGCCTATGCGGCCGGCATCTCCCGGATGAACGTCTTCGCGTTCTTTCTGATCTCCTTGGTCGCCCGCACGCCGGCGCTGATGGCGAGCGTCCTGTTCGGCGGCATGATGCGCAGCGGCAGTTATATGGGCATGATCGTTCTCGGGGCGATCATCGCGATCCTCTGCATCCTCGGCCTGAAGTTTCACAACAAGCTGGCGGACATCGTGAACGGCTTCTACGAAAAGCTGGTAGGGGGCGGTGCGTGAACATTCGCGTTACACCCAGGGCAGCAAATTCAGGCTGCGCCCATATTGCCGTTTCCGCAACGCCAATCCGCGTATAATTTTCCTCCGTCATTTTTCCCTTTAACCCGGTGCCGCGCTATGGTATAATCAAGATATCTCTTTCATCCCTAAGGATTGACCGAGAAAAAAAAACAGCATAAAGGAGGTTGATTGAGTTGAGTAAGTTTGCAAAAGCGGCGTATGCTTCTGAAGCGCAGGCCGGGTTTACGCATCGCACCGCGATGGAGGAGGCGGCCCGATGTCTGCTCTGCCACGACGCGCCATGCAGCACGGGTTGCCCGGCGGGGACGGATCCGGGGCGTTTCATACGCTCCATACGCTTCAGAAACGCGAAAGGGGCGGCGGAAACGATCCGCGAGAACAACATCTTGGGCGGCAGTTGCGCGCGCATCTGTCCCTATGACCGGCTCTGCGAGGAGGCTTGCAGCCGCACCGGCATAGACAGGCCCATCGAGATCGGAAAGCTGCAGCGATACGCCATCGAACAGGAAAGCATCTTCAAGCTGAAGACGCTGAAAGCGCCGGAGATCAAAAAGGCCGCGCGCGTCGCCTGCGTGGGCGCGGGTCCCGCTTCGCTCGCCTGCGCCGCGACTTTGGCTGCGGCCGGCTACGGGGTTACGATCTTTGAGGCGCAGGAAAAGGCGGGCGGCATGTTGGCCTACGGCGTTCCGCCGGCGCGTTTGCCGCGCGAGGTGTTGGAGCGGGACATCGACGCGGTCAGGGAACTGGGCGTCGAATTTGTGTTCAATACAAAAGTGGGCAGGGACATCGGCGTCGATGCGCTGAAAGCGCGGGGCTTTGCCGCCGTTTTCATCGGCGCGGGCCTGTGGAACGCCAAGCTGCCCGATCTGGAGGGCGCGCATCTCGACGGCGTTTGGACCGCCATAGACTTTTTGAAAAATGCCGCGAACACGGGCGGCCATACGGGACTTGCGGGTAAGAGCGCGGTCGTGATCGGCGGCGGCGACGTCGCGATGGACTGCGCGGCGACGGCCAAGCTGACGGGCGCGGCACAGGTCGCGATCTATTACAGGCGAACCCTGGAGGAGGCCCCGGCCAATACGGACGAGCTGCAATACGCATTCTCGCTCGGCATACCCATCATGACGAACTTCGTGCCGGCGAAACTCGTCGGCGCGGACGGCAAGCTCGCGGCTGTGGAGTTTATCGGCCGGGACGGCAAGTCCTCCGCATCCGTGGCCGCCGATGTCGCCGTCTTCGCCACGGGACAGGCGCCCGAGGATATGGCGCAGTTCGCGAATCTGTGTCTGACGGCAAAGGGGACGATAGCGGCGGACTGCGGCGGCAACACGAACATTGACGGCGTATTCGCGGCGGGCGACGCGGTGAACGGCGGCAAGACCGTCGTGGAGGCCGTCGCCGAGGGCAAACTCGCCGCAGCTGAGATCATCGAGTGGCTTGAAATGACGCAAGGGGACAACAAGGGCCGCGTTCGGCCCGCCGGGGAGGTGCGATGATGGCAATGCAAAAGGATCTGTCCATAGACTATCTGGGGGTCAAATGCGAGAACCCTTTCTTTCTTTCATCCTCGCCCGTGGGCGGCAACTACGATATGGTTGCCAAATGCTTCGAAACGGGCTGGGGCGGCGTGTTTTTCAAGACGATCGGCATATTCGTCGCCGATGAATGCTCGCCGCGCTTTGACAACAACGGCAAGGAGGGCCTGCCGTGGATCGGCTTCAAGAACATGGAGCAGATCTCCGACAAGCCGACGGAACAGAACTTCGAGTATCTGGCGCGGCTGAAGCGGGACTATCCGGACAAGGTCATCGTGTCGAGCATCATGGGCAGCAGTG
>JAITAX010000007.1 GCA_031283865.1 Eubacteriales Family XIII. Incertae Sedis bacterium | reverse complement strand
TAATCCATATGATTTCGGAAACAAATCTCCTTTCTCGGGGGATTTGTTTTTTATTGCGGAAAGGGCGATTTTGCTTGTATTTATTCCGGCAGTATAAATATTTTCTAAGTTGTATGCGCGGGGACGCAGGCCCGCATCGGAGGCGCTTATGGATTTGAAAGGCAGAAGCTTGTTGGAACCCTTGGATTTCAGCGTGGAGGAGACGGAATCGCTCTTCGCGCTGGCGGGACGCGTCGCGGACGCGCCCGAAGCCTATCGCGCGGCTTGCGGCGGGCGGCTGCTCGCCACGCTGTTCTATGAACCGAGTACGCGGACGCGCTTCAGCTTCGAGGCCGCGATGCTGCGCCTTGGGGGGCAGGTGATCGGCTTTTCGGAGCCGGGCTCGAGTTCGGTCGCCAAAGGCGAGAGCATCGCGGACACGATCAGGACGGTGGCCTGCTACGCGGACATCGCCGTGATACGGCATCCCAAGGAGGGCGCGCCGCGCGTCGCCGCCATGAGCACGGATATACCCGTAATCAACGCCGGGGACGGGGGCCACCAGCATCCCACGCAGACGCTGACGGATCTTCTGACTATCAAGCGCGAGAGGGGCGGCTTCGACGGCCTGACCGTCGGACTTTGCGGCGATTTGAAGTTCGGCCGCACGGTTCATTCCCTGATTAAGGCGCTTTCGCGCTACAGGGGCGTCCGCTTCGCGCTGGTTTCGCCGGAGGAACTGCGCGTCCCCGAGTACGTGCGCAAGGAGGTCTTGCAGAAGACCGGGCTGCCGTTTCTGGAAACAGAGGATCTGTCGGAGGTCATGCCCTCCCTGGACGTCCTGTATATGACGCGGGTGCAGCGGGAACGCTTCTTCAACGAAGAGGACTACATACGCCTGAAAGACAGCTATATCTTGGACGCCGAGAAGCTGCGCCGCGCGCGCGCCGACATGATGGGGCTGCACCCCCTGCCGCGCACGGGTGAGATCGCGACCGAGGTGGACGACGATCCGAGGGCCTTTTATTTCAAACAGGCCAAGAACGGCATGTACATCCGCATGGCGCTGATTCTGGCGCTGCTCGGCGCGGAAGCCGCCGGGCTTTGAAATGCGCTTCGCGCTTCAATTTGGGACAGGCTGAAATTGAAAAACGAATCCGGCGCAGGGGGAGAAGATTTCGAAGGAGGAATTGAATGGTTGTCATCAACAGCATCGCCAATGGCATCGTCATCGACCACATACGGGCGGGCCGCGGCATGAGGGTGCTCGCGTACCTGAATATAGACACGAATCACAACACCGTGGCTTTCATCATGAACGCCGCCAGCAAGAAGCACGGCGCCAAGGATTTAATCAAGATCGAGAACATCACGGACGTCGATTTGACGGTGCTCGGGCTCATCGACCACAACGCGACCGTGAACATCATAGAGGACCATATCATCGTCAAGAAGATCAAGCTGCGGCTCCCCGAAACGGTGACGGACGTAATCAAGTGCAAGAACCCGCGCTGCGTCACCTCGTCCGAGGGCGGGGTCCCGCACATATTCCGCCTTGTGGACGAGGATGCGAAAGAATACAGGTGCGAATACTGCGACGACATTGTGAAAGCGGGGGAATATTGATGGGCGCGGCGCGGACGGGCGCGCCGAAAGGGCTTCTCGGCGCCGCGGGCGGGATATGGATTCGCGGAAGCCGCGTTATAGACCCTATCGCAGGGCGCGACGAGCCGGCCGACCTGTTCATCAAGGACGGCGTGATCGCGGAGATCGCGGCGACGCGGCGGCGCGACGACGATTTTATCACGGGCGTGAACCTGCCCGGCGGCTTTCGCGTGATCGACGCCGCAGGTTGCGTTACGGTGCCGGGGCTGATCGACCTGCACGTGCATTTTCGCGAACCCGGGGATTGCAACAAGGAGGACATCGCCACGGGCAGTTTGGCCGCAGCAAAGGGCGGCTATACGACCGTCTGCTGTATGCCGAACACGCGGCCCGCCTTGGACAGGCGAGAAATGATCGCCTATGCGGACAGGCGAGGCCGCGAGGTGGGCCTTGTCAACCTGCTGCCCGTGGGCGCTCTCACGAAAGACCGGGCCGGGCGCGAGCTTGCCGACTTTGCGGACATGCTCGACGCGCCGACACGCTGCTTTGAGCTGATCGGAAAAGGGATCTGCGCCGTATCGGACGACGGTTCGACCGTGCAGGACACCGCCTTGATGCGGCGGGCGGCGGAGACGGCCGCCGCGCTCGGTCTCACGATCATGGATCACCCCGAAAACCAAGCGCTCAGCGGCGGCTCGGTCAACGAGGGTTTGATGTCGAGGCGGCTCGGGCAGAGGGGCATCCCCGCGCTGGCCGAGATCGACGCCGTGGCGCGCGACATCGCGCTGGCCGAGGAGACGGGCGCGCACATACATCTGCAACATATCAGCACGCGCGCGAGCACAGAGTTGATCCGCGCCGCGAAAGCGCGCGGCGTGCGGCTGAGCGCGGAGACCGCGCCGCACTATTTCGCGCTGACGGAGGAGGCCCTGCTGAAAGCGGGTACAAACGCGAAGATGAACCCGCCGCTGCGCACGGAGTCCGACAGGCAGGCCGTGATCGACGCGCTCTGCGACGGCACGATAGAGATCATCGCGACGGACCACGCGCCCCATACCGAGGCGGAGAAAGCGCTGCCGACGGAGGACGCGCCTTTCGGTGTGACGGGGCTTGAGACCGCCTTTGCGGTCGCGTATACCGTCCTTGTGCGCGGCGGCCGTATGACGCTGTCCGATCTGCTGCGGTGCATGAGCGTGAATCCCGCGCGGCTGATCGGTCTGCCGCGCGGCAGCCTGCTCGCGGGCGCCGCCGCCGATCTCACGGTCATCGACGCAGAGCGCCCGTATACGGTGGATTGCGCGGATTTCGCGTCCAAGGGGAAGAACTCCCCTTTTGACGGTATGCGCGTGTTCGGAAAGCCGCGCTTCACGATGCGCGGCGGCGTTTTGACGTGGAGCGACAGCTTATCCGCGTTCATGAGGAGGAAAGGACGCCTATGATAGACAGATTGATCGAAAGGACAGAGCGCTGCGGCGCGCCGATTGTCGTCGGACTTGATCCGGCCTATGCGATGATCCCCGAGCCGCTGCGCGCGGAATGCCTCGAAACGCACGGCGGCCCGACGCCGCGCGCCGTCGCGGCGATGTTCGCGGCGTACAACAGGCGCATCATAGACGGCGTATGCGATCTGATCCCCGCCGTGAAGCCGCAGATCGCCATGTACGAGCAGCTTGGGCCTGCGGGGCTCTCCGCCTACGCGGAAACGACGGCCTACGCCGCAGAGAAAGGCTTACTCGTGATCGGGGACGTGAAGCGCGGCGATATCGCAAGCACGGCGGCGGCCTACGCCGCGCACCTTGCGGGCGTCCGCGTCGAATCGCAGCTGTATGACATCTGGACGGAGGACGCGATCACGCTGATCCCCTAGATGGGCGGCGACAGCGTAGAGCCTTTTCTCGCGGTCTGCCGCGCGCGCGACAAGGGCGTATTCATCCTCGTAAAGACGAGCAACCCCGGCAGCGCGGACATACAGGACCAAGTGCTTCGCGACTCCGGCCTGACGGTTTACGAACATGTGGCGGCGCTTGTTTCCGACTGGGGCGCGGATATGCTCGGACACCGCGGCTACAGCAAGGTCGGCGCCGTCGTCGGTGCGACCTTTGCCGAACAGGGCGCGGCCCTGCGGCGGCGTATGCCGCGCGTATTCTTTCTCGTGCCGGGCTACGGCGCGCAGGGCGCTTCGGGCAAAGACCTGCGCGGCTTCTTTGATCGGGACGGCGCGGGCTGTATCGTCAACTCGTCGCGCGGCATTACGGCGGCGTGGCGGAATGACAAGAGGTTCGGCGAGCACAATGTCGGCGACGCCGCGCGCGAAGCGGTGCTGCGAATGCGCTCGGACCTTGCGGCCGCCTTAGACGGCGGGGTTTCGGCGTGAGCGCGGCGGTTTCGCGCGGCGGCGTCCCGCAGGAGAAAGCGGTATTTCTTGCCGAGGTGCTGGAAAATGAAACGGTTGCGACGGATGTGTACAGGATGCTGCTGGAGATCAAGGAGGGTCCCGGGCCGCGTTATCCCGCGCCGGCGCCGGGGCAATTCGTGAATGTGTATCTGAACGACGCGAGCCGCCTGCTGCCGCGGCCGATCGGCGTGTGCGATTGGTCGCAGGGGCGCCTGACGCTCGTTTTCGGCCTTGTCGGCGCGGGTACGCGCCAAATGGCGTCCTATGCGCCGGGCAGCACACTTCGCGTGAGTCCTCCTGCGGGAAACGGCTTCGACCTGAGCGCAGCGCGCGGTCTGTCCCGCGCGACATTGGTGGGCGGCGGTCTCGGCGCGGCACCGCTCCTCTTTCTCGCGGAGACCCTGCGGTTTGCCGGCGCGGCACAGGTGCGCGCCGTGCTGGGCTACGGGCGCGAACTCTTTCTCGCCTCCGCGTTTGAAGCGCGCTGCGACGAGGTGCACATCGCGACCGACGACGGATCGGCGGGCTTTTGCGGCACGGCCGTCGACCTGCTGAAGGAACTTCCGCTCGCGGGCGGCGAGGGCTTCTTTGCCTGCGGACCCGCGCCCATGTTGCGCGCCCTGTCGCGCTTCGCGAGCGGGCAGGGTCTGCCCCTGCAGGTGTCGCTCGAGGAGCGGATGGGCTGCGG
>JAITAX010000003.1 GCA_031283865.1 Eubacteriales Family XIII. Incertae Sedis bacterium | reverse complement strand
TTTTCGATTCGCGCGCAGATATCCGCCGCGCTCAAGGGTCCCTCGGCCCCCTCGAGTACGGCGAGAACAGCTTCGCGCTGCTTGGTTTTCTTCATGCCGGCCGGTTGACCGATTTCCTGCGCAAGCACGGCAATGCACCCCCTCTCACTACTTCGCGCGCGCTGCGCGCTGCGGCGTCCCCTACAGGACCCTCTTTCTCGACGCGATCTTCTTCGCGAGCAAGATCAACAAAAAACAGCCTGCGCCGATCAGCACGATCGTTCCGCCGGGCTTCAAGCGCGCGTAATATGAAACGAAAAGCCCGAGCAGGGTGAACGCGACGGCGAAAGCAATCGAACAGATCACGGTGTGCCTGTAGCTTTTTCCGAACTGCATGGCGCAAGCCGTCGGCACGACCATCATGGAGGACACGATCAGCGCGCCGACCGTGCGGGACGCGACCGACACCGTGACGGCGGTCAGCACGGTGAACACGACATTGACGCCGCGCACGGGAACGCCCGCGATCCGCGCGGCGCGCTCGTCCAGCGCGACATAGAACAATTCCTTGTATAAGAGGAAGAAAGCCGCCATGACGGCGCAGCTCACCAAGATCACGAGGCGCAGCTCAAAATCGCTGACGGCGACGATGCTGCCGAACAGGAAGCTGTTGAAATTGGCCGCGTTCTTGACGAAGCCCGACAGCACGCCGGCCAAGCCGACGCCCGCCGACATGACGATGGCGATGGACATCTCGGCGTATTTCGGAAGTTTCTTACGGATGATTTCTATGCTCAGCGCGGCGGCGATGCAGACCGCGCCCGCGCCGAGAATGGGATTGACGCCGAGGATCAGACCCGCCGCAACACCCGCGAGGGAGGAGTGGGACAGTGCGTCGCCGATCATAGACAAGCGTTTCAGCACGACGATCATTCCGATGCAGGGGATGATGACGGCCAAAAGCAGTCCGACCGCGAAAGCGCGGCGCATGAAATCATATTCCAGAATTTCCATGATTACCATGATTTTCTGGTCCTTTCCGCAGGCTCGCCGCTCCCGCCGGCTTGTGCGACAGTTCCTCCAAAAGCTGCGCCTTGTCGAGTTCGACCATAGAGCCGTCCTCCAGACAGAATATCCGCGACAGGTATTCCGCCGCGCGCGCGATATCGTGCGTGACCATCACGATTGTCAGGCCCTTTTCACGGTTCAGCCGCGACAGCAGCAAGAGCAGCGACGCGACCGTTTCCGCGTCCACGCCGTTCGTCGGCTCGTCGAGCAGCAGCAGTTCCGGCTCGCTCACGAGCACGCGCGCCAGCAGGACGCGCTGCCGCTGTCCGTCGGAGAGGCTCCCGAGCATACGCCCGGCGTAAGCCTCCATGCCCACCTGCGCAAGCGCCGCCCGCGCTTTCTCGCGATGCGCTTTCTTCGTAAAGCGCAGAAAACCGATCTCGGAAAAGAGATTGGCCGTCACGATCTCCTCAGCCGTCGCCGGGAAGTTCGCGCCGGAGGACAGGCCGTTCTGCGACAGGTAGCCGATCCGCGACCACGCGTCAAAGCGGCGAACGTCCCGCTCGAACAGGCGGAGTTCGCCCGCGGTCGGGCTGAGTTCGCCGAGGATCAGACGCAGCAGCGTGCTCTTGCCCGCGCCGTTCGCGCCGATAACGCCCGCAAAATCCCCTGCACAAAGGGAAAAGCCGATCTGTGAGAAAATCGGCTCATCCCCGTACCGAAAGCACAGATTGTTCGCGTAAATCGCGTCTGGCATGGGGTGCCTCCCTTGGCAGTGCGAAGATATACCGGCCTATTGCAGCGCGAGCTTCAAAGCTTCCAGATTTTGATGCATGACGGAGAAATAGTCGCCGCCCGCAGCCAAATCCTCGTCGCTGAGTCCCTCGATAGGACTTAGGACTTTCGTTTCCGCGCCGACGGCTTCCGCAACGGCTTCGGCCACCTTGGGGCTGACCAATTCCTCAAAAAAGATGACTTTCAGCGCATGTTCCTGCGCAAAATCAATGATCTCGGCCATCTTGGCCGGATCCGGCTCCGAGTCGGGCGAAAGGCCCTCAATCGGAACCTGCTTGAGTCCGTAAGCCGCGCACAGGTAGCCAAAAGCCTCGTGCGCGACGATGATGTCCTTGTTCGGCAGAGGGGAAAGCGCTTCCCGGAACGCAGCGTCCAAGGCGTCGAGTTCCGCGGCGTATTTTTCGTAGTTCGCCTCGTAGTAGGCCGCGTTGTCCGGATCGGCCGAAACGAGGGCGTTCTTGATGTTCTCCGTCTCGCGCTTCGCGTTCAGCGGATCGAGCCAGACGTGCGGATCGTATCCCTCGTCCTCGTGTTCCTCTTCTTCCGCCGCCTCTTCCTCGTCCCCGTGCTCGTCACGGCCCTCCAGCAACGAAATGCCCGCAGAGGCTTCCGCGACGATCAAGTCCTTGTTTTGCAGGACGTCTAAGATGTCTTCGGCCCAATGTTCCATGCCGGCGCCGTTGCAGATAAAGACGTCCGCCGCCTCCAGCCCCGCGAGATCGGCGGCCGCGGGCTCCCAGTCGTGCGGCTCCGTGCCGGCGGGCACCATGTTCGTGACGCTGACCTTATCCCCGCCAATCTTCACGGTGAAATCGTACATGGGATAGAACGACGCGTAGACGGACAGTCGCCCGTCCTGCGTTTCATTCCCATTGCCGCCCGCGTCGGACGACTCCTTTGCGCCGCAGGCCGCGAACAGGAAAAGCAATGCGCATCCGATTGAAAGTATACACCAAATCTTCTTCATTTTCAATGATCCTCCCGACTTTTCTTAGTGTTTTTTGTGAATCGCATCTGCGCCGCCGTCACGCGGCATTGGCCTCCCAAACGCTGCGACAGCGGAAAATGCAAATGCTTATGATTCGCATTTAAATTTATTATAAGCCGG
This sequence comes from Eubacteriales Family XIII. Incertae Sedis bacterium, assembly GCA_031283865.1. Taxonomy (GTDB): domain Bacteria; phylum Bacillota; class Clostridia; order Peptostreptococcales; family Anaerovoracaceae; genus JAITLA01. The sequence continues at coordinate 1,004 of JAITAX010000003.1, read as the reverse complement.
GATTCGATGAATGTCAATATATGTTTTTCTGCATAAATTATTGTTGATTTGCGGATTGTTGCTGCGCGCGAGCGAAGCGTTCCAAAAGGCCGGGGCGGAGGCAGGTGGGTGTTTTTTTTGCGAATGATTCCCGTTTACGGCCCGTCGGGGTCGGCCGGCTCCATGCGCGCCGCCCCCGGCCTCAGCCGGACGCGCTCGCCGCGCAGCCGACGGGATGGATGCGGTTCCATTCGCGCCTGACGGTTTCGACGATGCGCAGCAGGCGCCCGATATCGGGATTTTCGAGGCGTATGCGCTCCTCTATGCGGCGCACGGCGGCGGACAGACCCGTTATGTGTTCCCATGTCCCCGACAGGGCGAGCAGCGAGGCAAAGCCCGCCGCAAAACCCGCGCGATCCGCAGGCGACGCGCCGTAGAGCAGCCCGGGTCTGCGGTCTTTCGCCTCGACGAAGAGCGTTTCGCCGCCCAAGGCGAACCTGTCCGCGCGCAAGAGGCAGTCCTCCGCTTCGAGAAGCAGCAACAGCGTTTCTTGCAACACGCCGAGAACCTCATCCAAATGGCGGAAAGGGTAGTCCGCAAAGCGCAAGAATCCCGTAACGTCATACTGTATGAGCCGCCGGCCGTCCACGGTCAGCATTGCGGCGGGCAGCACGGCGCCGCAATGTCCGGCCGCCAATATCCTCTCCTCGAAAGGCAGCAAGTCCGTCGCTTCCGTCTCCGCGCGGCGCTTGCCGGCTTCGGCTTCGATCAAATGCAGCATACAATCCCTCCTTACTTACGCCGCTCTTTTTCCGGCGGCGGTCAATAGCCCCCGCACTTCGCGCAGGGCGTGTACCCCCGCGCTTCGGCTTCCTCCAGTTCGATCGGGATCACGTAACGGTCCACGGAGCTGCAATCGCCGCGATGAAATGCCTTGCCCGCGCTTTGGAAGCAGTAGACGAGACTGCCCGCGGGCAGCGAGCCGGGATCGCAGAGTTTGCAAGGCGCGTAGCGCTGCCTGACGC
>JAITAX010000273.1 GCA_031283865.1 Eubacteriales Family XIII. Incertae Sedis bacterium | reverse complement strand
CATCTCGAAAACGTGCTGGTTCTGCACGGCGACGCGACGGACATCGCGCTGCTCGAGGACGAGGGCTTTGCGGAAACGGACGCCTTCGTTTCCGCGACGGGCTACGACGAGGAAAACCTGCTGCTGGCCCTGATGGCGAAACAGCACGGGATAGAGGACGTGATCGCGAAGATCAGCCGCGAGAGCTATTACGGGCTCATCGAGAGCATGGGCATAGACATGGTTATGAATCCCGTGGATATTTCGGCCGGCTATATGCTCAGGATCATTCAGGGTTCCGAGCTGATCGTTTTTTCAAAACTGATTCAAGGACAGGCGGAGCTGATCGAGTTCATAGCCGACGAGAACATGATGCTGGCCGACAAACCCATCTCGGAGCTTGGCCTGCCGAACGGCGTCATCATCGCGTCTATACATCGCGGCGGCAAGGTGATCATCCCGACGGGCGACACCGAAATCGAGGAGGGGGACCGCGTGCTGATCTTCTGCCTGCTTTCGGAGGTCAGCGACCTGGAGAAATTGCTGCGCTTTCGCAGGGGGCTTTTCAGGTAAGATGGGCATAGCATATCGCATCGTCATGCGGGCGGCCGGCGCGGCGAGCGCCTTGGTCGGAATCGCAATGCTGCCGTCCTTGGCGGTTTCGCTGTTTTTTCGGGAATATCGCGAAGCGGCAGGCTTCGCGCTCTGCCTTGCCGCAGCGCTTTTGTTCGCGGGCGCGATGCTCCTGCCGGCGCGGCTGCGCGCCGCGGGCGGGCCGGAACCGAAGCCGCGCGACGGTATGCTCATCGTAAGCGTGTGGTGGATCGTGTCCTCCGTGCTGGGCGGGCTTCCCTATATGGCCTGCGGCGTTCTCGGCGGGCCGGCGGACGCCGTGTTTGAATCGGCTTCGGGTTTTACGACCACGGGCGCCACGGTGCTGAGCGGTCTGTCCGCGCTTCCGCGCGGCGTCCTGCTGTGGCGTTCCGTGACGGGCTGGCTGGGCGGCCTTGAGATTCTCGCCGCTTCGCTCGCCATGCTGCCTTTGGCCGGCGCGGGCCACGCGGTCGCGCAGATCGAATCCGCGGCGAGCCTGTCCGAGCGGCTGCCCGCGCGGGATCGCGGCGCTTCACTGCGGCTCCTCGCCGTCTATGCGGGAAGCACCTTGCTCTTATTTCTTATTCTGTGCGGTGCCGCAACGAAGCCTTTCGACGCGATTCTCCTTGCGCTCGGTGCGGTTTCGACCGCGGGCTTTTCGAGCTTGGCCGGCGGCATGGTCGAGGTATCCGACGCGGCGGCCTTTTTTCTCTGCGTCTTCATGCTCTTGGCCGCCGTCAATTTCACGCTTTACCGGCGCTTCACGGCGCGCAGGCGCGGCGTGGTCCTGCAGGATGAGGAATTGCGCTGCTTCTTCGTCATATTCTGTCTGGCATCCGCCATGATCGGTCTTCATCTGCTGCTCGTTTCCCCGCGCGGCGAAGCGGTGCAGAACATCGGAAACGCCTTTTTCGAAGCGGCGTCCGCCCTCACGACCACGGGCTGTCACAGAAGCGACGTGTTCCTTTGGCCGCCCTTTTGCAAGCTGCTCCTGCTGTTTTTGATGCTTACGGGCGGCTGCGCCGCTTCGACCGCGGGCGGTCTGAAAGTCGGCAGGCTCATCATCCTCTTTCGCCTGCTGCGCCGAAATATCTCTGTCAGACTGCATCCGAATGCCGTATTTGCCATCAAATTCGGCGGCAGGGCCGTGCAGACGGATACGGTGAACGCCATCGCCGCGCACGCCATGCTGTGCATTGCGGTATTTTTCATCGCGACGACGGTCTTGTCATTTGACGGCGCCGGCGCGTCCGCCGGCGCCGTTTTCGACGTGCTTGCGTGCATGAGCAACGCGGGTCCCGCAGCGGCGGACCCCGCGTTCGGCGCGACCTGGGCCGCCTACAGCTCGCCGGCCAAGTTGTTTTTGAGTTTTTTGATGATCCTCGGGCGGCTGGAGTTTGCGACGGTGCTGCTGCTCTTCACGCCGCGTTACTGGAAGAACGACTGAAGAGGGCAGGGTTTTGCATAAAAAACACTTGGGAATGCCGATATGAAATTCAACATCCAAGCCGTCGTCAAAATCACAGGCGTGATCGTGCTGCTCGTGGCCGCGGCCATGCTGCCGCCGCTCGTCGTTTCGATCTGCTTCGGCGAAACGGCGATGATCCGCGCGTTTTTGTGGTCCGTCGCTTTGCTCGCCCTCGCGGGCGGTATCCTGCTGTGGGTGACAAAGCCTTTTTCGGACAGCCTGCGTATGCGCGAGGGCATATTTGTCGTCGCGCTGTGCTGGACGCTGGCTTCCGTTCTCGGCGCGCTGCCCTATATGATCTCGGGCGTGATTCCGAACTTCATCGACGCCCTGTTCGAATCCGCCTCGGGCTTCACGACGACGGGCGCGACGCTGATCGAGAGGCTCTCGGAGATCCCAAAGGGCCTCATGTTCTGGCGTTCCCTCTCCAATTGGATCGGCGGCATGGGCATACTCGTCTTCGCGATATCCATACTGCCGGCCCTCGGCATCGGCGCGCTGAACCTCGCGAAAGCGGAGACGACGG
>JAITAX010000251.1 GCA_031283865.1 Eubacteriales Family XIII. Incertae Sedis bacterium | reverse complement strand
AAGGACGGCAGCAGGGAAAGCTTTGATCGCAACAAGATCATGAACGGCATTCTCAAGGCCTGTGAGAAGAGGCCGGTACCCATGGCCGTCATCGAGAGGATCGTTTCGGAGATCGAGCGCGGCTTGAACAATATGATGCAAAAGGAGATGGAGAGCGTAATCATCGGCAAACTCGTTATGGAACAGCTGAAGGAGATCGACGAGGTGGCCTACGTGCGTTTCGCGTCGGTCTACAGGCAGTTCACGGATGTGAACACCTTTATTTCCGAGATAGAGGGCCTGCTCAAAACGAGCGGGAAGCTCAGGCGTCCGCTTTCGTCCGCCGCAGGGTCCGCGGAATGAGCGCGCGGGAGAATGCGGCCCGCGTCGGCGCCGTCTGCAGGGTGGCGATAGACGGGCCTGCGGGCGCGGGCAAGAGCACGGTGGCAAAGGCGGTGGCGTCGCGGCTTTCGGCTCTGTACATCGACACGGGCGCCATGTACAGGGCCGTCGGACTCAAGATGCTCGCGGAGGGGATCGGTACGGGTCCGGAGGATGCGGAGAGGCTCGCGCACATGCTCGCGGAGACGGAAATCGACTTTGCGGACGGGCGCATCTGTTTGGACGGCCGGGATGTGAGCGGAGACATACGCACGGATGCGATATCGCGGATGGCCTCGGAATGCTCCGCCCTGCCCTCGGTGCGGCAGAAGTTGGTGGCGCTGCAGCGGGCCATGGGGGAGCGCAGGAGCGTGCTCATGGACGGCCGCGACATCGGCAGCAACGTATTCCCCGACGCGGAATTTAAATTCTTCCTGACGGCCTCGCCGCAGGAACGCGCGCACCGGCGTTTTCTCGAGCTGCAAAAGCGGGACGAGAACGTGAGCCTCGCGCGCGTGCTGGAGGACATAGAACAACGGGATTACAACGATTCGCATCGCGCCCTGCATCCCCTTGTGAAAACGGCGGACGCGTATGAGATCGATTCGACGAATATGAGCGCGGAAGAGGTGACGGAACGGGTGCTGGCGGTCATCCTCGGCGCGCGCACCGCCGAAGCGGAGCGCGGAAAAAGGTAAAACATGGCGATTTTCAGGCCCTTTCGGGCTTTACGGCCAAAAAACGAGCTGGCGGAACGCGTTTTGGCCTTGCCCTACGACGTGATGAACCGGGCGGAGGCGCGGGCGATGGCGGGAGAGAACGCGTACAGCTTCCTGCGCGTGACGCGCGCCGAGATCGAACTGCCGGACAGCGTCGACGCTTACGACGCGCGCGTATACGAGCGATCAAGGGCGAACTTGGACGCTTTCATACGGGACGGCGTCTTTCTGCAAGACGCGGCGGCGCGGTTTTGCATCTACAGGCAGACGATGGACGGCAGGACGCAGACCGGCTTAGTCGGCTGCGCTTCGATCGACGCCTATGAATCGGGCGATATAAAGCGCCACGAGCTTACGCGCGTGGAAAAAGAGGCGGATCGCATCCGGCATTTTGACGCCTGCGACGCGAATACGGAGCCTGTGTTCCTCACCTACCGCGCGGACGCGCGCATCGACGGTCTGATCGGCGACTTTGCGCGCGCGCGCGCGCCCGTCTGCGACTTCGTGGGCGCGGACGGCGTGGGACACGCGCTCTGGGTCGTGGACGACGAATCCGTCACCGCGGCGCTCGTCCGGGCTTTCGCCGATCTGGAGGCCCTGTACATCGCCGACGGACACCACCGTTCCGCTTCGGCCTACAGGGTTGGCCGGATGCGCCGCAGCGCGCATCCGGGTTTCGACGGCGGCGAGGCGTTCAATTTCTTCATGGCCGTCGCTTTTCCCGACAAGGAGCTTAGGATATTCGACTACAACCGCGTCGTGCGGGATTTGGCCGGCCTGTCCGTCTCGGACTTCCTCTCCGAGGTCGGGGCGCGCTTCACGGTAGAGGCGCGCGGGACGGTGTCCTATGCCCCGCAGGAGAAGCACTGCTTTGGCATGTTCCTCGCGAACGCTTGGTATGCGCTGCGGGCGCGTGAAAACCGCATCCCCAAGGGGGATGTGATCGGTGCCCTCGACGTCTCGATTCTGCAGAACGCCTTGCTGGACCCGGTGTTGGGCGTCAAGGAGCCTCGGACGGACAGCCGCATTGATTTCGTCGGGGGCATCCGCGGGCTTGCGGAACTCGAACGCCGCGTGCGCTCGGACATGGCCGTCGCCTTTTCCCTGTGTCCCGTGTCGGTCGCCGAACTGCTTGCGGTCGCCGACAGCGGCCTGATCCTGCCGCCGAAATCCACCTGGTTCGAGCCTAAGCTCGGCAGCGGGCTGTTCGTCCACATGCTGTCCTGATCGCGGACCTTGCGGCGCGGTCTCCCGCCGCCTGCCCGGTTCGAGATTCGCGAGGCGCGCCCGGTCAGGGCGTTTGCGCGTCCGCCCGGTAAATGTCCGGCCGTCGCTGGTCTCGCAGGGGTATCTGCGTGCGAATCGCCTCAAGGTAGTCGAGGTCGATGTCGCCGTAGACGATGGATTCATTCGCGTCGGTCTTCCCGCAGAAGTCGCCCCAGGGCGTCGCGATGCAGGAGTGTCCGTAGGCTTGGTAGGGCGCGTTCGGATCGCGCGCCGGCGAGCAGGCCGCGAAGTAGATCTGGTTGTCCAGCGCGCGTGCGCGCATGAGCAAATCCCAGTGCGCGGCGCCTGTCGGGACCGTAAAGGCGGCGGGCAGCACGATGAGCCGCGCGCCGTCCCGCACCATGGACGCGAAAAGCTCCGGGAAGCGCACATCATAGCATATGGCGATGCCGATCTTGCCAAATTCGGTGTCCGCGACCGTCTTTTGGCCGCCCGCCGAAAGGGTTTCCGATTCCATGAAGCGGACGCTGCCTTTCACGTCTATGTCGAAGAGGTGAATCTTTCGGTGTTTGCCGATGCGTTCGCCCTGCGGAGAGAATACGTAGCAGGTGTTGTATACTTTATCGTCGTCGATCTCCGGGATGGAGCCGCCGATGAGCCAGACGCCGTTCTCCTTTGCCAGCGCCGACATCAGCTGCACGCTTTCGCCCGCGTCGTTCTCGGCGTAGGCGCGAAAATACTTGTTGGAATAGGGGCAGTTCCAGATCTCCGGCAGGCTGATTACGCGCGCGCCGTTCCCCGCGGCCTCGCGGATGTACGACTTGGCGGCCTCGTGCGCCGCAGCTTTCTCAATATGCCCTTTCATCTGGCAGAGCGCCAATTTAAATTTCAATCGCCCACCTCCGTTTTCAATTTTTGCCTGTCCGGCATTTTGTTATTGTCCAACATTCTAACACATTTTTTTGGACAAAGCAACGGCAATACTATATAATGGTAGCATGAGAAAATTGCTGTTTGACGGCCTTGTCGAGGCTGTCCGGCCGGCGCCGGCCGGCGGCGCGGACCCCGCGTTCTTGCCCGTGACACGGCGCGATATGGAGGACAGGGGCTGGACCTGCGCGGACTTCGTGCTCGTCACGGGGGACGCCTATGCGGACCACCCCTCTTTCGGCGCAGCCGTCATCGCGCGGATCTTGGAGGCCGGCGGCTACAAGGTGGCGGTGCTCGCGCAGCCCGCGTGGACGGGGCCCGTGGATTTCCGCCGCTTCGGGAAGCCGCGCCTCGGATTTCTGATTACGAGCGGCTGTGTCGATTCGATGGTAAACCGCTATACGGCGATGAAGCGCAGGCGGCGGCGCGACGTCTACAGCCCGGACGGCGCGGCGGGTCTTCGGCCCGACAGGGCCTTGATCGCCTATACGGGCAGGGCGAAGCAGGCTTACGGGGACGTACCCGTGATCTTGGGCGGCCTTGAGGCCGGGCTGCGTCGCCTCGGGCATTACGACTACTGGGATGATCGCGTGCGGCGCTCCGTGCTGATAGACGCGAAAGCGGACCTGCTCATCTACGGGATGGGCGAAAGAGCCGTCCTCGCGGTCGCGGCGGCGCTGAACGCGGGTTTCGACGCGCGCGACATCACGTGGGTACCGGGCCTCGTGTTCCGCGCGCGCGCCTGCCCGGATGACGCGATCATCCTGCCCGATTTCGAGCGCCTGCATGACAAGGCTGTCTACGCCGAGAGCTTTGGCTTGCAGTACGCGCACGCGCAGAACGCGGGCGCGCGCCCGCTGGCGGAACGGTACGGAGAAGCGCTCTGCGCGGTGCAAAACCCGCCGCAGCCGCCGCTGACACAGGCGGAGATGGACTTTGTCCATGAACTGCCCTACGCGGGGGACGCGCACCCCGCCTACGCCGCTTCGGGCGGTCTTCCCGCCATGGAGGAGGTCCGGTTCAGCCTCACCTCCGCGCGCGGCTGTTTCGGCGGCTGCGCTTTCTGCGCGCTGTCCATGCAGCAGGGCAGTTGCGTGACGGGCCGCAGCAAAGCCTCTCTGCTGCGCGAGGCGACGAAGCTGACGCAGCGCGCCGATTTCAAGGGCTACATCCACGACGTGGGCGGACCGACGGCCAATTTCAGGCGCAGGGCCTGCCGCCTGCAGGAGGCGCGCGGCGAATCCTGCGGACGGAGGGCCTGTCTCTTTCCGGAACCCTGCCCGCAGCTTGAGGTCGATCATGCGGAATACCTCGCGATCCTGCGCGCGCTGCGCGCGCTGCCGGGCGTAAAGAAAGTGTTCATCCGCTCCGGCCTGCGCTACGATTATCTGATGGCGGACCCGAATCGCGGCGAATTTCTAAAGGAACTTTGCGAATTTCACGTCAGCGGTATGCTGAAAGTGGCGCCCGAGCACGTGTCCCCGCGCGTGCTCGCGCGTATGCGAAAGCCCGCCGCGTCGGTATACGAGCGTTTTGCGGCTGAGTACGCCGCCGTCAACAGG
>JAITAX010000092.1 GCA_031283865.1 Eubacteriales Family XIII. Incertae Sedis bacterium | reverse complement strand
AACAGGCCGGCCGAGAGGTTGAGCGGCGGCGCGGGTTTCATGGGGATCGTCAGTTCCATGTCTTCCGGCCCGTCGTCAGGCGGCAGCGACGCGGGCGCCGGCTTCTTGGGAACGTTGCGGTTTTCTTCGATGTTCATAAGCTTTTCCTGTAAATGCTGCAATTCGGAGGTCGGTCCGGGAGGTGTCCGGGAGGGCCGCCCCCGCCGGCCGGCGCGGCTGAATGCAGTCTATAAATTGACGCGGGTAAACGGCTGTCCTTTGCCGAATTTTGATTGTTATGGCACTTGTTATTATAGCACTTGTCTGCCAAAAGGTCGATAACAAATTGTGAAAAAACGCTTGCACACTTGACAAATCACAGCGCTTATATCATAATAAGGTTTAACTGGATGAAGTATAGACAGGTGAAGCGCGCCGTGCGGCTGCGGTCGATTCCGGCAGCGCGTCCGGAACGCCGGGAAAGGCAGCATATATGACGATTTCGGAACGCACGGACAATGAGGGCATCGTGCTGGAGGTTGACGGCAGGGTGGACACCAATACGAGCGCGCAGTTGCAGGAGGCCATTCTGTCCGCCCTGCAAAAGGCAAAGGCTGTGACGGTGGATTTCGCCAAGGTTCCGTATCTCAGCAGCGCCGGCTTGCGCGCCCTGTTGCTTGGACACAAGCAAGCCTTTTCCAAGGGCAGCGTTCTGACGCTTGCCAATCCCACGGATTTTGTGAAGAGCGTCCTCAGCTCCGTAGGCTTCGACAAGGTGCTTCACATCGCGCACACCGTTCGGTAAGCGCAGTGACCTCGAATGCCCGAGCGGACGCGCTTATGCCCAACGACGCATTTATCGGCAAGGTGGTCGCTCGCTATGCGGCACCCTCCGTCCTGTCCATGATCGGGACGCGGATCAGCTCGCTGGCCAACAGCTTGATCCTCGGAAATCTCATCGGCGAAAAGGGTCTGAGCACCCTGTCGATTGTCACGCCCGTTTCCTTGGTCTATCTCTCCTTGGGCGCCTTGATCGGCGTCGGCGCTTCCGTCGTCTCCGGCATCGCGCTCGGACGCGGGGATCGGGACGCCTGCGACAGGGTGTATACGCTGGCCTATGCGCTGTCTCTGCTGACGGGTTTGCTTATGATGGCGGCCGGCCTTTTGGGCGCCGGCAAGCTCGCTGCGGCGCTGGGCGCCGAGGGCGAAATTTTCCCGCTCGTGCGCGATTACATCAAATTCATGGCGGTGGGCGGCGTGTTTACCGTGCTGCTTTATACGCCGCTGAATTATCTGCGGCTCTGCGGAAAACCGGGGCGCGCCATGGCATTGCTGCTGATTATGAGTTTCGCGAACACGGTTTTTTCCGCTTTTTTCGTCATGGCGCTCGACATGCGGACGGACGGCGTGGCTTTGGGCGGCGGCGTAGGCTCGCTGTCGGCCTGTCTGTTCGGCGTATACTCCCTTTGGGGCGCGCGGTCGCAGCTGCGCATAAGGCCGCGCGGGTTCACGGTGCGCGATCTGCGGGCGATACCGGGCGCGGGCAGTGTTTCTGCGCTCAACAACATCTGCCGGTCGGTGCAATACGCGTGCTTGAACCTGTTGATCGTGCGAATCGCGCCGCGGATACTGCCGGCTTATGCCGTCGTGTGCGCGGCGCAGGACATGTTTCTCGCGGTCCTGTTCGGATTTTCACAGATACTGCTCCCGCTCGCGAGCATTTCATACGGAGAAAAGGACGGTCGCTGCATACGCATTCTCACAAAGAGGATCCTCCTTTCGGGGAGCCTGTCCGTCGGCGTATGCGCCCTGCTCCTGCTGCTGTTTTGCGGGCGGATCGACGGCCTCTTCGGCATACGCGACGGCCCTGTTTCGGCGGAGCTGCAAACCGCCTTGTTCTTCATGGCCCTCGGCGTAAACCTCTCTTTCATCAACAATATGGCTTGCAGCTACTTCAACGTCACGCGGCGCACGTCGCTCGCCGTCATGATGACGCTTTGCCGGCTTCTGATCTTCACGGTGATTCCGGCCTACGCCTTGGCGGGAAGCTTAGGCGCGGGCGCCGTATGGATCTGCGCGCCCGCTTCGGAATTGCTGAGCTTGGCGGCGCTGGCGGCCGCGCTCTTCGCGATCCGCGCGCGCGACAAGAGCCTGTCGCGCTTCTGGCTGCTGGACGGCTCGTTCACGGCGGGCAAGAACACCATCGATTTCTCGGTGGCGAACACGAACGAGGCCGCCGCCTTTGCTTCCGCGCGCATCGCCGATTTCTGCGAGGCCAACGAGATCCCCGCGCAGCAAAGTCTCTGCCTCAGCCTTTCCATAGAGGAAATGCTGCTGCTGATCAATGCACACTCCCTGCCGAACACGGGGCGCACGGCTTTCGCGGATCTGCGCGTGACCGCCGCGCAGCAAGGGCTCACGCTGCGCATTCGGAACGCCGGCAAGCGCTTCAATCCCCTTGAGACGCTCGGGGGCGCGGATGCGTTCGGGAGCGCGGATGCGCCGGCGGGCACGGACGCGCTTGGGGTCGCGGATGCGCCGGCGGGCGCGGTGCGGGACGCGAGCGCGGAGGACGGCCCCGCGCTTGCCGCGCCCTTTTCGTTTGCGGAGGAGGAAAGCGCGGCGGGCATGGGCATGAAGATGATTCTGAGGATGGCGAAAAAGGTTGAATACAAAGAGGTTTTCGGCGTCAACAACCTCAGCGTCACGATATGAGGAAATATTAATAAAAATGAATTTAGATTCGAATTTATCCATACGCTTCGCGCGGGCGCAGGAGGCGCCGATCCTGATTGAGCTGCTCACGCGGCAGCACGGCTTGCTGTACCCGCACCGATATTTCTACGAGGCGGCGTTTATTGCGGACGCCATCAAAACCGCGCAGCTCTTCTTCGCGGTCGCGGAGGACAAGGGCGGAAAGATCGTCGGGATGATCTGCGCCGATGCGCGGCAGGCGCGGGACGGGTTGCTGACATTCTCGCTTCTCACGGTTCTGCCCGCGTACAGGGGGCGCCGGATCGGGCCGAAAATGCAGGATTTCTTAGATGAAACCCTTGATTTCAGTCAATACGCCTATACGCGCATGTACTGTCTTACGATGGACACCGTCAGCCAGAAAGGGACGGAAAAGCGCGGTTACACGCCCACGGCCCTGCTGCCGAACCGCTATTTTCTCGACGGTTCCGCCGCGAATCTGGCGGGCCGGACGCCGCCGATGAAGCGCTCGCACCTGCTCATGTGCAAGGCGTCCGCGCACGCGGATGCGGGCACGCTGTACTGCCCCGAGGGTCTGCGAAACTTCGTCGCGGCGGTGTACGGCGGCATGGGCGTCGCTTTCGGCTTCGCGGAGTGCGACAGCGACGCGGCGGCGCCCTCCGCACGGCCCACTTCTTTCAGCGCCGTGCAGCACGACAGGCACAGCTACTGCGAGATACAGATCGCCGGCGCGGGCGCGGATCTCGCGGGCCTGCTGCGGGACTGCGCGCGGCGCTACGACGCCTGCGACTTCCAGTCCTACAGCGTCATGCTGGATATGGCGCACGAGAGCTGCCCTTTCGCCTGCCGTGTGCTGCGCGAGCAGGGCTACGCGTTTACGGGCCTTTCCCCCGTCGCCGGCCGCGGCGCTTGCGCCGTGTTCAGCCGCTCGCCGTCGCTGCCGCAGAATCGCGAAAGCTTTGCGCTGCTGCCCTCTTTTCTCGCGATGATCGAAAAGCTGAAACAGTAAGCTTCGGCGCCGCGCGCGGCGCTGAGCGGATAGACGGAGCCGCTTATGTTTTCAACAATCACAACACGCGTGCTGTTCACGCTCATATCGATGTCCTTGGGCGCTCTGCTGCTGCTGAGCGCCGCGAGCATGTACGGCATCTTCAACATGCGCGCGGGCATCACGCGAAGCATCGACGAACTCAGTTCCGACGTGACCTCGCAGCGCGCGAAAGCGCTCATCGACATCATGGAATATGAACTGCGGATGACCGCCGTGGACAAGGCGGCCGTCATAAACGAAAAATTGGCGGCGATAGAGCGGCGGACAAGGACGGTGGCGGACGCGGCGACGCGCATCTATTCAAATCCGGCCGTATACACGCCGCGCGCTATAGATTACCTGCACGCCGGGCAGGAGAACACGACCGTGTCGCATATAAGAACGGCGCCGGGCGTCGCGCTCGGCGATATTACTCGAGAAGTGCGCTTGGCCGCCAACATCGAGGATGTGCTGTACGGGATCACCGCTGCGGATATAAGCGTCGACGCAAACTATATCGGCAGCGAG
>JAITAX010000075.1 GCA_031283865.1 Eubacteriales Family XIII. Incertae Sedis bacterium | reverse complement strand
GTCGCTGCGCTTCACTTTCGGTGGCGCGCTTCCCGCCCTGCCGCAGTCTCTCGCGATTCACGCGGCGGGCGCGGCGGGCGACGAGCAGCTTACAGGCGATTTTTTTGTCCTTTCCGCCTCCGGCTTCGGTGCCTTGGCGCCGGCGGATGCTTTCATCCAAGGCGCGGACGAGCATGTGCGCGCCTCGGAGCGCTTGGGGACGGCGAGCGGCACGCAGGCGAACGACGAGCCGGTGACGGGCGGCAGCGTCACTTTCACGGGCAGCGGCTACGGCCACGGCGTGGGAATGCCGCAGGACAGCGCCATAGAGATGGCCAAGCAGGGTTACGATTTTCGGCAAATTTTAACAAAGTATTTTACAGACGTGCAGATCAGGTGACGGGATGCTTTTGCGGGAATTTGACTACGCGCTTCCGGCTGAACTGATCGCGCGTTATCCGACGGATCGGCGCGATGCCTCGCGCCTCATGGTGCTGCATCGCGATACGGGCCGTATCGAGCACCGCCGGTTTTACGATATCGTATCGTATCTGCGGGCCGGTGACTGCCTCGTGCTCAACGAGTCCAAGGTGCTGCCCGCGCGGCTTTTCGGCGTTCGCGAGCGGCCCGGGACGGACGGCGCGGGCGCCCGCGTGGAATGCCTGCTTACGAGGCGCGTGCGCGGGGATGTCTGGGAACTCATGGCGCGGCCCGGCAAGCGTCTGCGGCGCGGGGATCTGCTGCGCTTTACGGAAAACGGCGACTTTGCGGCGGAGATCTTGGATTGCCTGCCGGATGGGCTGCGCGTCGCGTCGTTCCGCTATACGGGGGATTTCATGGAAAGGCTGTCCGCCGTCGGCAACATGCCGATTCCGCCCTATATCGGCCGGGAGGCCGACGAAACGGACAAAACGCGCTACCAGACGGTGTATTCGCGCGTATGGGGTTCCGTCGCCGCGCCCACGGCGGGGCTGCACTTCACGGAAGAGCTGCTTGACGCCGTGCACGCGGCGGGTGTGCGCGTGGCGCGCTTAACCCTGCACGTCGGGCCCGGCACCTTTCGGCCCGTGAAGACGGAGCGCATAGAGGCGCACAACATGCACCTCGAGGAGTACGTGATCGATGCGAACTGCGCCGCGCTGATCGACGAAACAATGGCCGAAAAGGGCCGCGTAATCTGCGTCGGAACGACCTCGGCGCGCGCCTTGGAGAGCGCGGTCCTCTGCGACCGCAGGACGGGCGCCCGGCGCGTCGCGGCGGGCGGCGGCGGCACGGAGATCTTCATATATCCGGGCTATCGCTTCAAGTGCGCGGACGCCTTGCTCACGAATTTCCACCTGCCGAAATCCACGCTGCTCATGCTCGTGTCGGCTTTCTGCGGTCGGGAAACTGTACTGCGCGCCTACGAGGAAGCAATTTCAATGAATTATAGATTTTTCAGTTATGGCGACGCGATGCTCTTGCTGTAAAGGACGCCGCCGAAAGGAGTTGTTCAGAGATGATTTCTGAGAAGATGCTCGCGCTCGCGCGGGGCAACAGCGCCATCCGCGCTATGTTTGAGGAGGGCAACAGGCTGGCCGCGCTGCACGGCCGCGAAAACGTCTACGATTTCAGCCTCGGGAATCCGAATTTTCCGGCGCCCGCGGCGGTCGGTCGGGCGATACGCGGTGTGCTCGACAGGGAGGATTCCCTGCTCGTGCACGGCTATATGAACAACGCGGGCTACGCGGACGTGCGCGGCGCCGTGGCGGATTCTCTGAACGCTCGTTTTGGAACGGCTTTCGACGCGGACAACATCATCATGTCCGTCGGCGCGGCCGGCGGTTTGAACGTCGTGCTGAAGACCCTGCTGAATCCGGGGGACGAGGTGATCGCGTTCGCGCCCTATTTTGTGGAATACGGCAATTACGTCGCGAATTACGACGGCAAGCTCGTCGTCGTGCCGCCGAACACGGAGGATTTCATGCCGGATCCGCAGCGGCTGGAAACGGCGCTGAGCCCGAGGACCAAGGCCGTCATCCTCAATTCGCCGAACAATCCCACGGGCGTCGTGTACACCGCCGAGACAATCGCGCGGATTGCGGAGGTTCTGGAAGCGGGCCGGCGCGCATACGGCACGGAGATCTTCATCCTGTCGGACGAACCGTACCGCGAACTCGCCTACGACGGCGTTGAGGTTCCGTATGTCACAAAATTCTACAATAATACCATAATATGCTACTCATGGTCGAAGTCGCTTTCCCTGCCCGGCGAACGCATCGGCTACATCGTCATACCGCGCGCGGTGCACGAATACGAAATCGTCTATGAGGCCGCCTGCATCGCCACGCGCGTACTCGGCTTCGTCAACGCGCCCTCCCTCATGCAGCGCGTCGCAGCCGAATGCCTTGGCGCAAGGACCGACGTCGAAGCCTATGACCGAAACAGGAGACTTCTGTACGAGGGGCTTCGCGCCCTTGGCTTTTCCTGCGTATTTCCACAGGGCGCTTTCTATCTGTGGATGAAGAGTCCCGTTCCGGACGTCGATTTTGCAGAGGCCGCGAAGCGTTACAACATCCTCGTCGTTCCCGGCGCCTCTTTCGGCTGTCCGGGTTACGTGCGCCTTGCGTACTGCGTTTCCGAGGATACGATCAGGCGTTCGCTGCCGGCCTTTGAGAAGCTTGCGGCGGCGTGCTTCGCGCGGGCCTGAGTTCTCCCGCGCGCGCGCCGATCTATTGCGGCTTGTGTTCGTTCAGCAGCATGGAGGAGCGCAAGCCCTCCCAGTACGTGAACAGACGGTCCGGCAGGAGCGGCTTGCTGTACAGATAGCCTTGGTAGATGTGGACGCCGAGCGAGTGCAGCAGGTCGCTTTGTTCGCGCGTTTCGACGTATTCCGCTATGAGTTCTATGCCGGAGACCTCCGCGAGGTGCGAGATGGACATGATGATATCGCGTGAGGTCGCCGAGTCCACGATATCCTTGACCAACACGCCGTCCAATTTCAGCGTGCTCAAATCAAATTCTTTCAGGTACATGAGCGATGTGTGCCCCATGCCGAAATCGTCCATCGCGAGCCGCACGCCGAGTTCTTTCAGCTGCGCGAGTCTGCGGCGCGAAGCGGTTGTAAGCGCGAGCTGTTCCGTCACCTCCAGTTCGATCAGGTTCGGATCGAGCGCATTGATCGCGAGTTCGCAGGCGACGAGCTCCGCGATGTCGTCGGAAATCTGCGTGGGCGACAGGTTGACGGACAGGATGGCCATAAGGCCCCGTTCGTTCCAATTCTTCAATTCTCGGAAAGACTTTCGCAGCGTCCAGCGGCACAGCAGGGCCTCGATCCCCGTGTCTTCCGCCAGCGCGACCGTGACGGGCGGCGGAATCATGCCGAACTGCGGGTGTTTCCAGCGCAGCAGGGCCTCGACACCGTGGAGGGCGCCGCCCGATTTGATCTGCGGCTGGTATTCCAGAAAGAGCGGGTTGCCCTGTTTGTCCTCGGCCTCCGCCATGGCCGCCTGCAAATCCTCTTTCAACGCGATGGCGAGTCCGCGCGCCAGATTGCCGATGCCGTCTCCGCGCGCGGTCAGGTTCTGCATACCGGCCAGCACGCATTCCGTCAGGCCGTTCAACGCGTTCCGCCCTTCCCGCGCCTTGTGCTTTTGGAACAGGATCACAAAGGGTCCGTAGCAGGCCGCGCCCACGAAGATGTTGAATACTTGGAGCAGGGCGCCGGCGACGGAGCCCGTCGCCATAAAGCCGCTGAGCAGCACGGGCGTGGTCCAGTTGGCGCTCATCGTGACATAGGGGACCAAGCCGATCAACATCGCCGCCGTCGTCGTCAGCGTCAGTACGGCGGGCGTCAGGATGAAAGGGATGGCGAAGAAAGGGTTTAGCACGATGGGTACGCCGTAAATCAATATCTCGTTGATGTTGAAGATGCTCGGAATCGCTGAGATGATGGCGATCTGACGCGTATTCGTGCGCTTGGTCAGAAATATGATCGCGAGGATCAGGCATATGGACGCGCCGCTGCCGCCCGGAAATACGAAGATGTCAAAAAATTCCTTGGAGTACATGTGCGTCGGTTCGAGGCCCTGCGCCAGTTCCTGCGCGTTCAATTCCAGATTCGGCACGAACACGCTGTTCACCACGGGTTCCATGATGTTGGTTCCGTGCAGGCCGAATATCCAGAACAGGTGAGAGATCAGGACGAAGCCGAGGGCCGTGCCGAGGTCCGCGTTTGCGGTGTCGCCGAACAGCGTGCGGAAACGCTCGTACATCGCGGCCTGCATATCGCCGATGCCCGTCGAATCGAAGATTAGATGGATGGCGGCAAAGATGCAGATCGTGATGAAAGCGGGGAAGAGCGCGTGCAGGCTCAGGCCGACGGTCTGGTCCGCGCTGTCCGAGTAGATGCGCATACGGAATTTGCCGGAGGCGTGCAGCAGGATGAAGATCTGCGAGGAAAGCACAGCGATGATGATGGAGATGAACAGCCCCAGCGCGCCGAGGAATTGGAGGGGAATGGCGCTTTCGGGGATGTACATGACCGCGATGTAGCAGGCGAGTGCCGTCATGGAGCCGAAGAAAGGGTGCAGGTCCACGTTCGTCCTGTGGACATAGGCCTCGGTCATGCTGTAGGAAATGGACATGAGTACGACTACGCTCAGGATCGCGAAGGTACCCTGCCAGACATATCCCCCCAAATTTTTCCATGAATCGCCGAAGATCAAAAGCATGAAGTCCTGATAGGCCCGGACGGGGAAATTGTTGATGACGAGCGCGAAACTCCCCGCCATCACGATCGGTATGATCAGAATAAGGCCGCGCCGTATGGCGCTCAAGAGATTGTTGTCCGATATTTTGTCGAAGATTGCCGGCATGTGTTTGCTCCTTTGGATGTCGTTAATCGGAATTCCGGTCTTTGGGCAGGGGGCGGCGGCGTCCGTTCAAGATTCGCGGAAGCCTTGACCGTGCTTGCCGCAGCGGCAGCAGACTGACTTTGTACAGTATATCATAAAGGGGACCGCGGGAGAAGACGCAAAAAAACGATTGTCGATTC
>JAITAX010000280.1 GCA_031283865.1 Eubacteriales Family XIII. Incertae Sedis bacterium | reverse complement strand
GCAGCTGATGAACTGCATCGAATGGCTGCCGCTCTATTTCGGGATATTGAAAGCGGGCGCCGCAGTGGTTCCGCTGAATTACAGATACACGGCGGATGAGATAAAGTATTGTCTCGATCTCGCGGATGCCTCCGTCCTCATCTTCGGGCCGGAGTTCATCGACAGAATGGACGCCGTGAAAGACCGGCTTCCGGCTGTGCGCGCGTTCTTCTTCGTCGGCGAGGGCCGGCCCGCCTACGCGCGGGATTACGAAGCGGCCATAGCCGACTGTCCGAGAGAGGCCCCGGCCGTTTCCCTTTCCGACGAGGAAGACGCGGCCATCTATTATTCCTCGGGTACCACGGGATTTCCCAAAGCCATCTTGCACACGCACGCGAGCCTCGTGTCCGCATGTGTGACCGAGCAGGCGCACCACGGCCAAGGGCGCGGCGACATCTTCCTCTGCATACCGCCGCTGTACCATACGGGCGCGAAGATGCACTGGTTCGGCAGTCTCATATCCGGCGGCAGGGCCGTTCTGCTGCGCGGCACGCGTCCCAAGTGGATATTGGACGCCGTTTCCAAGGAGCGCGCGACCATCGTGTGGCTTCTCGTGCCTAGGGCGCAGGACATACTCGACGCCGTGGACAGCGGCGACGTGGAACTTGCGGGCTACGATCTCGATTGCTGGCGCATGATGCACATTGGCGCGCAGCCCGTGCCGCCCGGCTTGATTAGGCGCTGGAAGCGCTTCTTTCCGTCGCACGACTACGATACGAATTACGGTCTGTCCGAGTCCGCAGGTCCCGGCGCCGTGCATCTCGGCGTCGAAAACATCCACAAGGTTGGCGCAATCGGCAGGGCCGGACACGGTTGGCGGACGCGGATTGCGGACGAAACCGGCGCGGACGTCGCGCGGGGCGCGGTCGGAGAGCTGGCTGTCAGCGGCCCCGGCGTCATGAAGTGCTATTACAAGGACGCGGAGGCGACGGCCGCCGTGCTGAAAGACGGCTGGCTGTACACGGGGGATATGGCGATGGAGGACGAAGACGGTTTCATCTTCCTCGTCGACAGGAAGAAAGACGTCATCATCACGGGCGGGGAGAACATCTACCCCGTGCAAATCGAGGATTTTCTGCGCAATTTCGAGAAGATCAAGGATGTGGCGGTCATAGGCGTTCCGGACCACAGGCTGGGAGAGATCGCAGCCGCCGTCGTCGAACTGAAGCCCGGCGCGCGCGCTTCGCAGGATGAGATTCTGCGATTTGCCGCGGATTTGCCCAGATACAAGCGCCCGCGCATGATCCTGTTCGACAAGGTCCCGCGCAATCCCACGGGAAAGATCGAAAAACCGGCGCTTCGCGCAAAGTACGCGGGCGGCAGCGTCGTCGCGCAGGAAACGGAGGCACCCGTCAAAATTATACCCTGACGAGAAAAGCATTGAACATTTGCGGAAATTAAAGTATACTTAGTTCAGATGTTTTTTACAGACGAGCTGAAGGGAGTATTACGTTATGGATTTGCTGATAGTTCCTGTCCCTCTGTTTAATGAGGATATCGCGGTAGATGCCTATTACTTCCGAAACAGAAAGGGCAACGACCTTTTGGACGGGACCGGCACGAGTGTTCTGGACGGCGCAATGCTTTCGCTTCCCTTGGAAATGCTGCGCCTTGTGAGCATGGAGGCCCTGACGATGGGCAAGCCGATCTTTGTGCCTGTCACCAAATATATGCTGCTTGGCCGGCTCGAAACACAGTCGCGGCAACCGGCGGACAAGATTATTTTTCTGATTGACGCCGGCGAAATCGAGGAGGCGGGACCGTATATCGCCAACGTCGAACATCTCAAGTCCTTGGGCTATCGCTTTGGCATTCAAAAGATTTCCGACATCGAAAAGATAGAGCCGCTTTTGGACAAGTGCGACTTCGTGTTCTACGATCACAGGGTCTTCGACCATATGAACGAGGTGAAGATTCGCATTACGATTACGCACAAGTACAAGCATATCACGGGCGTCTACACGCACATCAACAATATGGACCTCTTCAAGGAGCTGCACGGCCGCTACAAGGGGCTGTTTGAGGGGCATTTTTACAGAACGCCGCTGACTAAGGGCAAGCATGAGGTCTCGCCGCTTCAGGTGAACCTCATCAACCTGCTGAACAAGGTCAGGGACGAAAACTTTGAATTTGACGAGATTTCCGACATCATACAGCGGGATCCGATGCTGACCGTTTCGCTGCTGCGCCTTGTCAATTCCGCGTATTTTGCGCTGAAAGAGAAAGTGAAGAGCATCAGCCAAGCCGTGATTATGCTCGGACAGACCGAGATTCGCAAGTGGATCACGACGGCGGTCGCGCGCCTGCTCGGCGCGGAGAGGCCGGACGAGGTGACGCGGCTTGCGCTCATACGGGCGCGCTTTGCGGAGTGGCTCGCACTCAAATTCAGCATGGAAAAAGAATCGAAGAGCCTGTTTCTCATGGGGCTGTTCTCTGTGCTTGACGCGATTTTGGATATGCCCATCGACGAGGCGCTTGACATGGTGCGCGTGTCGGAGGACATCCGCGAGGCGTTGGTGGAGCGCACAGGAAGATACAGCACGATATTTCAATTTATCTTGGAGTATGAGGCGGCGAACTGGAATGTGGTGTCGAGGCTTCTGATCCTCAACGACTTGGAAACGGAAGACATATACCAAGCCTACGTGAACGCGATGGTCTGGTACAGCGAT
>JAITAX010000152.1 GCA_031283865.1 Eubacteriales Family XIII. Incertae Sedis bacterium | reverse complement strand
TCAATCGTTCGACAAATTCACAACGCGTGCGACATCGAGGCCCGCCTCCCGAATCAAGGCGATCGCGTGCGCCGTCTCCCCCACCCTTTTCGGCGAATGCGCGTCGCTGCTCACGGCAAATTTCACCTCGGTGCGCGCCGCCGCCCGCAGGCCTTCCGCCGTCAGCGCCTTGTGCCGCGCGTTGATCTCAAAGAGGGTGTTCGTTTCCGCGCAGGCGCGCGCGACCGCGAACAGGTCCGCGGGTCCCTTGTCGCCGGGATGCGTCAGCATCTTGAGATCGTTGGCGTACAGCGCCTTTTCCGTCATCTCGGTATTTCTGATCAACAGCCGCTTGGAGGAGAATCCGACGGTGTCACTGAGCGCGTTTTCGGCGTGCAGGAGCCCCAAAGCCAATGGATTCCCGCCGAAAGCGCCGTAGTGATAGCCCGCGATCACGTAGTCGAACAGCGCAAATTCGGCGGGGGACAAATCGAGCCGGCCGGACGCGTCCACGATATTCGCTTCGATTCCCATGTACACCGCAAGGCCCGGATTCTGCGCCTTGATCGCTTCGATCTCGCCGCGCATCTCGGCAAAGCGCGCGCGCTTGAAGCCGTAGAACAGATGTCCGGGGCCGTGGTCCGTGATGCCCACGCCGAGCAGCCCGCGCCGCGCGGCGGCCCGCACGTTGTCCGCGATGCTGCCGAGGCCGTGGGAAAAGGTCGTGTGGGTATGCCAATCGTACAGCAGCCTATAGGTCGATGTCGTCGCCAATGATGCGCACCTCCGGATGCAGCATGACGCCAAAGCGGTCAAAGACGATGCTGCGCACGATCTCTGCCAGATCGATGATCTCCGAGGCCGTCGCGCCGCCCTCGTTCACGATGAAGCCGGAATGCCGGGGCGAAATCCGCGCGCCGCCGCAAGAGAGTCCCGAGAGGCCCGCGTCCTCTATGAGCTTCCCGGCGAAACCGCCTGCGGGCCGTCTGAAGAAGCTGCCCGCGCTCGGCAGATGCAGGGGTTGTTTCTCCGCGCGCCTGCGCGCAAAATCCGACATGCGCGCGCGAATCTCCGCGCCGTTTCCCGGCGCGAGCGCGAAACGCGCTTCGAGTACGACGCCGCCCAAGGACTGAAGCAGGCTGCTCCTGTAGGCAAAGGCCAGCTCCGCGCGGCGCAGGGAAACGACCGCGTCCTCATCCGGCAAGAATACCCGCGCGGATTCGAGCACGCCGCCGATCTCTCCCCCGTAGGCGCCCGCGTTCATATACACGGCGCCGCCGACGCTGCCCGGAATGCCGTGCGCAAATTCAAGTCCGCCGAGGGAAGCGGTCGCAGCTGCGGTCGCGAGTTCGCACCGCGACGCGCCGCACAGGGCCGCGACGCGGGCGCCGTCGACGCGCACGGCGCGCATTCCCGCGCCCGGCTTCACGATCACGCCGCGAAAGCCGCCGTCCCGCACGAGCAGGTTCGTTCCCGCGCCCATCACGAAATACGACAGACCCAAGTCGCGGATCCGCCGCAGCGCGCGCAAGAGGCCGGCCTCGCCGCGCGGCACGAACAGGCAGTCCGCGCGCCCTCCGGCCTTAAACGAGCAGTATTCGCCCATCGGCGCGTCCGCGAGGACGCTCTCCGTGTCCGGATCCGAGTTCAGTTCGCGGATAAGCCGCTCCGTTTCGCGCATAAGCCCTCCCCGCAGGGCGTTCGCCGCCCAAGAAAACCGTCTTTCGTTTCTATCATATCACAGCTTCCTTTGGCGGGCAAACAAATTTCAGTCGATTTCTGAGAAGTGCCGCCCCCTTTCCCCGCAAAAACAAAACGCTCCCGCAGCCTCTCCCACAGGAGCAAGATGTCGAACGCCGATCCGGCGCGGACTTTGCGCGCCGGCTTTCTTTTGCCCGAAGCGCGCGCCTCACTCGTCGCGCTGAAACATGGCGCCGCCGAGCTGTTCCACGCCGAGATCGCGCCCAAGATCGCAGGTGTAGCGCCACTCTATGACGTCGCCGTCTTTCAGTTGATAGCGCGAACAGCCGTAATTCGGATACCAGCCGTTCACCCGGTACATCCAGCCGGACAGCTCGCCCACGTCGAACTCGTAGAGATTGTGAATGCCCTCGATGTAGGCGGAATTGTAGATCGGCGTGTTTTCGAACTCCATGTGGATCTTCGCGCGCTTCATCTCGCGCTGCAATACGTTAAACACGCTCTCCCCCTCGTAAAAGACGACTGCCGTTTCCGCGAAGATCACGCCGTCTGCGGGTACGAGTTCCCATTTCTCCTTGTCGAGCATATCCATATTGCCCCTGATCGTGTCACAGCGCACGGTGAGCGTCGCCGTGAACGCGTCGCCGCCGACCTTTACGTCCTGCGGCTCGACGGGAATCGGCTTGCCATCGGGAATCGGATCGGTCAGGTATCTGTCCTTGTCCGTTTCGGAATCGCCGGCCGATGCCGCGCCTGCCTCTGCGGTCGGCTGTTCCGCGCCGGCCGGCGCCGCTTCGCCCGAATCCTCCGCAGTCGGTGCGAAGTCCTGCGAAGTCCCCGCAGCCTGTGCTTCGGCTTCGGACGGCGGGGCGGCGGAATCGGTCGCCTCCGGCTGTTCCCGCTGCGCGGTGATGTCCGTCCTCTGCGCCGAAACCTCGCCGGCGAACGCGGCGGACGATGCCTCTTCGCCGCGGTTCGCATAGTTGCCGCCGAATACCCACGCGGCGGCAAGCAGACAGATCGCCGCCGCCGCGAAGAGGATTTTCGTTCTGTGTTTTTGCATGGCTTCGTTCCCCTCAAGCCGGGCCCGTCCGAAAACGGGCGCGCGTTTTCCGTTGTTTCGTTTGAGAAAAGTTTAGCACCTGCGAAATGAATAGTCAAGGCATCGGAATTGGATTTTTCGGGATTTCCACCCGCGGTTCTCTTTGCGGCAATGCCCGCGTCGGGTGCGAACGACGCGGCAAAGCCAAGGCTCGTCCTCGACTCCGTTCCGGCCCTCGGGCAGGGAAACGCGGTT
>JAITAX010000148.1 GCA_031283865.1 Eubacteriales Family XIII. Incertae Sedis bacterium | reverse complement strand
TATCAGCTCGCAATGCTGCGCCGCACGCTGCAAACGGCAAAGGAAGACAGTCCTTTCTACGCGAAGCGGCTGTCGGAAATCGACATCCCGCGGGAGATCACATGCCTTGCGGATCTGCGCAAAATCCCGTTCACGACGGAGACGGACCTGCGGGAGAACGGCCTTTTTATGCTCTGCGTGCCGCAGAGGGATGTCAGCCGCATCGTCACCCTGCACACGAGCGGCAGCGCCGGGAAGCCGAAGCGCGTCTATTTCACGGAAGAGGATCAGGAGTTGACCGTCGATTTCTTCCATTACGGTATGCGGGTAATGACGGACGAAACGGATTTGCTGCTCATCCTGCTGCCCTGTGCGCGCCCGGGTTCCGTCGGCGATCTGCTGCGGCGCGGGCTTGCACGCGGCGGCACGGCGTCCATTCCCTACGGACCCGTGCCGCGGGACGATGCCTCCGCGGACAAAGAGGTTCTCGCCCTCATCCGCGAGCGGAAAGTGAGCGCCATAGTCGGCGGGCCGGTCGAGATATCGCGGCTGGCGCGAAGCGGCCCGGACTGCGCCGCGAGCATTCGCAGCGTGCTGCTTTCGACGGAATACGTCTCGGACGAAAACAGGCGCACGATAGAGGAATGCTGGGATTGTAAGGTTTTCGAGCATTATGGGACCACGGAGAGCGGGCTCGGCGGCGCGATGGCCTGTCCCGTGCGCGAGGGCTATCACCCGCGCGAAGCCGACCTGATCTTCGAGATCATAGATTCGGAAAGCGGGTGCGTGCTGCCGGACGGCGCGTGGGGAGAGGTCGTGTTCACCACCGTCACGCGGCGCGCCATGCCCTTTATACGATATCGCATCGGGGACTTGGGCCGCTGGCTCCCGGCACCCTGCGGCTGCGGCAGCGCGCTGAAGCGCCTTGACAAGATCGCGGATCGCGCCGCGATCAAACGCCGCCCGCCGCCGGCCTACATCGAAACGGAAACAGTGCGATGAGAAAAATTTACGTGAAAAAAATATCGGCAATCGCCTTGGCCGCCGTATGCGCGTCCGCCTTGCCGCTGTCCGCCTGCAAATCGCAGGCGGAAGCCGGCCCGCCGCCCCCGGACCCCGGGGAAAGCATCGTCGTATCGGCATTTTCTCAGGAATATCAGGACTTTGAAGCGGCTATAGACATCGCGTTCTCGAAAGATTTTGCGACGCGCCTTGCTTTTTTGGGCGACGATCCCGCCACGGGCTTCCGGACGGCGGGTTCTCCCGCCGAAGCGGAGGCCGCCGCTCTCGCAGAGGCCGCAATGCGGCGGGCCGGCCTGCAAAACGTCACGCGCGAACGGGCGTCCGCAGACAGCTGGGTATTCAAGGGGGCAAGTCTGCTCTTTGAAAACAGGAAAGGCGAGCGCAATCGCATTGCGCTCGGCGGCTATCCCGTCAATCTGGTGGCATCCGGACAGGCGCTGACGCTCGTGGACGCCGGCGGGGGCCGGGCCGCGGACTATGAGGAACTCGACGTGCAGGGCAAGCTCGTCCTGCTGCGCGGGGACGGCGGGGACGCGGACGGGAATGCGGGCTTTCAAGCCGTGCAGGCCAAGCATCGAGGCGCCAAGGCCGTACTCCTCTGCGCGGAGGCCGGCGCGGGAACGGGCGACAAGCTGTCGTCGCGCGGCTTCGGCGCGCCCTCCGACGCGCCCGCTTTCGCGATAAGCGAAGCGGACTACGACCTGCTCAAGACGGCGCTGAAACGCGCCGAAAACGGCGAGCTGCCCGTGACTTTCAGCGCCGATTCGGTTGTCGCGGGCGGCGCGCAGACAGAGAATATATGGGGTGAAATCCCCGGAAAGAGCGCGGAAACCGTCTACCTGCTCGCGAACTGCGACGGCTTCTACCACGCCGTCTTCGAGGGCGCGACCGGCGTGTCCGCCATGCTCGGCATCGCGAAAGCGCTGTGCGACAGCGGCTTTCTGCCGAACAAGACCCTGCGCTTCGTCGCTTGCGGCGCGGGGGAATGGGGCGCGGCAAACACGCCCTTTGCGTGGGGGACCGGCGCTTGGCGTCAGCTTTCGCAGTTGCACCCCGAATGGGCGGAACAGGCTTTCGCCGTGCTGAACCTTGACGCCCTGTATCCGCTCAAAAACACGCTTGCGCTCGGCATGACCGCGACGGATGAGATCTACGACTTCGCGGAGCGCAGCATGAACCAGTTCATCGAAACCGGCATGTACGGCTTCACGCCGTATTCGTCGGAAAACCCGTCCGGCATCCTGACGGAGGACATCCTCTGGAACCTGTTTGGCATTCCCGCCGTGGCGGCGAGACCCGGCGAAAAAGACAAATTCTACAGCTCCTACCGCCACAGCAGCTTGGATACGATTGAAGCTTTGGGCTTTGACGATGAAGCGTATCGCTTCGGACAATTGTTGTTCGGCAAGCTGATCCTTGATCTGGACGAAACGCCGCTGCGCCCGCTGAACTTGGAAAGGTCCGTCCGAGCGGTCCTTTTCTCGCTCGAGCCCCGGCCCATAACAAACGCGCGGCTCACGGAGGCCCTCACAGAGGCGGCGGAAGCAGCCGCGACGCTCGCGGCGGATACAGAGGCGGTGAATGTGAAGTACCTCGGCTCGGACGACGAAGCGCGCGCATCCATTGAGGCCGCGGCGGTCGAGCCGAATCGAAATCTCTACGCCCTGAACCGCATGATGCGCGATGCGTTCGCGCGCTTCGATTGGAG
>JAITAX010000020.1 GCA_031283865.1 Eubacteriales Family XIII. Incertae Sedis bacterium | reverse complement strand
TGGAATTGGTGCAGGTGGGCATTCTGATCGGCATCGCGGTCTTTCTTGGCTTGATCTTCAAGAAGCAGATCGGCGATTTCATCAACAACGTCTTTGGCAGTCTGATGGGGGCCGGATTCTGATGTGCGGCTTCGTGCGGCAAGCCGCCAAGCCTGTCGCGCGCGCGCCTTTGCCGGCGGGCGGCTCGTGCCGCCCGCCGCGCAGGGCCGTCCGCGCCGCGCGGCGCGGACGGCCCTGCAACAAGCGTGGCACGACCCTCGTCGAGGCGGCGATTGTGTTTCCGCTCGTGATCGCTTCGGTCATGGCGGTCATCTATCTGATGATAAACCTGTACAGCTTCACGGCGCTGCGCGCCTCCCTGCACGTCGCGCTGCGCGCCGAAGCCGACGCAGAAACGGGACTGACCGAGGCTCTTCTCGCGGACGGGCGCGTATACGACCGCTACCGCCTCGCCGCCGAGCGCCGCGGCATATTCGCCGAACGGCGCCGCAAGGGCCTGAACAGCTATGTCTCGGCGGAAGAGAGCAAGCAGTACAGGGGCAACGCCATGATTACGGAGGGCGTGACGCGAAAGCACTTCGGACGCGTCTATATACTCGACGAGGTCAGCGTCGTGCGGAATCTCTCCTTGGCGAAAGCGGCAGCAGGAAACGGTGGGGAAGATGAAGAATAATTCCAACAATCGGACGCGCGTGCTTCCGGCTTTCGCAAGGCGTCTTGCGGCGCGCGCGGGACGGACGGCACGCGGCAGGAAAGGCTCGTCCGCCGTGTTTCTCGTCATGATCCTGTCCGCGCTGCTGCTTCTCGCCGGCACGCTGATTCAGGCGGCGGGGCTTGCGGCCGGGAAGAGCTACGGCGATCTCGTTTTCCGCATGGCGGGTCGCTCCCTGCTCTCGGAGTACGACAGGAAATTATATGCGGATTACGGCTTGTTCGCCATGCGAAGCGACGAAGAGCAGGCTGCGCGCAAGCTGAAACGCTACAGCGACGCAAGCCTGAAGAGCGGCGGGCGCGCGGGCGCCGTATGGCTGCTGCCGTGCGAGGTAAAGGATCTGCGCGTGTATCTGAACGATTTTTCGCTGCTCGACGCCGATACATTTGAACAGCAAATATTAGATGACATTAAATTCATTACGGTAAACAAACTGGCGGACAAACTGCGCCCCGCAGCCGCAGCGCCGGCGAACGGCGCGGATGCGGGCAAATCGCGGACGATCAACAACCAAGCGATCCTGAACAGCCTGCCGTCCAAGGGGCTTGGCGGCGGCGGACCCTCGGTCGCGTCCATGCTCGCTTCGGGCCTGCCCTCCGCCGGCGAGATCCTGAACGACGGAACGGACAACTTCTTCGTTTCGGAGTACATCATGGCTCGCTTCGCGCACGCCTATGCGCCCGTGCCGAATCTCGCGGCGGGGCATACGCGCTTCTTCCAAAACGAGGTGGAGTACATCCTCGCCGGAAACCGCGGCGACGCGGAGAATTTGAAAGACGTTGAGAATCGGCTTCGCCTGCTGCGCTTCGCGCTGAATGAGGTCTGCGTCCACAGCGACAGCGCTCTGCAGGCGCAGGTAAACGGCGTGGTGGCCGCGCTGTGCGCCGTCTTTGAGGTCATTCCCGAGCCGGTGATCCGGGAGCTTGTGTACGCGGCTTGGGTGACGGTGGAAACGGAGAACGATCTGAAGCTGCTCCGCGCGGGAAAAAAGGTCGCCCTCTTCAAGCGAAGCGACAACTGGGCGGTGGACGTTGCGGAAGTACCGCAAATCGTCATGGCGTTCCTCACGAATCCGAGCGAGGAGAGTGCGCCCGACATAACAGCAACATCGGGAAACGCCTCGCAGTACATGCGCATGACCGTCCCGCGCGACGAAAGCGGCTTCGCCTACGGCGATTATCTGCGCCTCTTCCTGTTCTTCACATCGAGGGAGAATAAGCTGCTGCGGAGCATGGATCTGATACAGATCAACATGAAGACGGGATATTACGAAGCTTTCCTGCTGCGAGAACACTACACGGGGCTGCGCTGCGAACTCGTCATGAACGGCGACCGCTTCATCTACAGGCAAAGCTACGACGCGCCGGAAGAGAGGTGATTGCGGAATGCGAACAGACGGAATTTGCCCTTGGTCGCGGCGGGGTTCTTTCACGCTCGAAGCGGCGATTTTCCTGCCTATTTTCATCATAGCCGTGCTGACGATCGCTTATCTGATTAAGTTGATCGCCGTGCAGGAGAACGCGTTTCACGCCCTCGCGGACGAAACGGAAAAGGCGGCCGCAGAGGCCGCGCTCACACCCTATCCGCTGTTTTTTAAAGGCGACGTCGAGAAGCGCATCGAGGAGGAAAACGGCAGTGAACTCGAAAACCTGCGCGTCGCGCGCTTCGATTACCGCTACGGTCTCGGCGAATACACGGAGCAGATACGCGTGACGATCGATTACGACATCGGCGTCAAGCTGCCGGCCGCGCTCATCGGCGCGATCCCGGTTTCGGACACGATCCTCTGCAGGGCTTTCGTCGGCGCGAACAACGCGGACAACCCCATGTCGAACGAGGAATTGGAAGAGGAAAAAAACTCGCGCACCGTATGGATATTCCCGCGTTCGGGTACGAAATACCACGGCGAAACCTGCAGCTATGTGGTCGTGTA
>JAITAX010000008.1 GCA_031283865.1 Eubacteriales Family XIII. Incertae Sedis bacterium | reverse complement strand
TTCACCGCGCCGTCCGCGATGCTCTTTATGGAGATGTTGACGCCGGCGCCCGAGTAATCCCCGACCAGCGGCAGCTTCGTATCGAGTTTGTTCTGCGCGATATAGTCCGCAAAGACGGTTTCCTTTCCGTCCACAAAGCAGTTTTTCACGCCAAAACCGTCCTCGGAGAACGTGATGATCGGGCTTTTCTCGTCCGCGCTGAAGATGTTGACGATGTTCAGCCGCGCGAGCTTGCCTTTGGGCAGACCTATGTGCAGCACCGCCGCCTTGTCCGTCAACACCTCGCCGGCGCTGCCGTTCACCGCTATCGGCCTCTGGTCCGCCGCTTCCAAGTTTACGCCGGAAATCCAACCGACGACGTTTTTCAAAAAGATGTCCTCGTAGTCCGCCGCGTTCTGGGCATATTGCTTGTGAACCTCGCTGTCAAAGGGCAGTATGACGACAGAAAATCCGTTGTCATACGCGTCTTTTGTGAGCTTGGGCAGCGTCGCGGCGTCGTAAGACGCGAAGCGGTATTCGCTAAAGGCAAGCTCCATCACATCCAGCGCGTCGTTTCGTATCTGGCCGCCGGTTTCTTCCAGAAAATACTCGGTCGAGCCGCCGATCCAGTTGCCCGCGGGCAGTTTGCGCAACAGGGCCTCCGTACCCGAAATATGCAGCAATTTCTTCTCCGCGATCAAGGCGACGGTTTCTTCAAATGTCTTTAACATCGTTTGTTCTCCTTATAATGATACAATCCAATCATAATCCGTCTTCATAATCGCCGCGAATTTTTCAAGTATCGCGTTCAGCTCTGACGTGCACCCGTTGAGAACGGCGGATGTGGGATTCGCCTTGTAATTCTTCTTCAAACGCGTCAGCGCCATATTGAGCGCCAACTGTTTCAACTGCGGCTGCCCGCCGTATTCAAGAAGTTTTTTCATCTGGGCATCGGACAATTTCACGGTGTTTGCCTCCTCTCTCTACTCGAACTGCATACGGCCGGCGCCGCGGATAAAAACCGCGCCCCGACGGGGAAGCACGGCACCCAAAACATCTCGCCGCAATCCCTTTTCGTTTCTTTCGTTCGGACTCTTTAAAAACTTGTACAATACATACGCGCATGTATATTTTACATGCCCCCGCGCACAAATACAAGCGGGATTTCGGATTTCAAAAAAATCTTCGCTGCGGCCGCAAGTTGATAAAAATAAAAATAAAATTCCATTTTTGTATATTTATTCATGCTGTTGCTTTTCCAATACGCCTATGATATACTACTGGAAATACAGGAAAGCTCGCACCGATTCACGGGCGCGGCGCCGGTCAAGGGCCTTGCCGCGCGGGAGGGAACGAAATCATGGCACGGGAAAAAATCGCATTGGCTTATTCGGGGGGTTTGGACACCTCCGTCATTCTGACTTGGCTGAAAGAAAACTACGACGCGGATGTCATCACCGTATGCTGTGACGCGGGACAGGACGACGATTTCAGCGCCGTCAACAAGAAAGCACTCGAAACGGGCGCTTCCAAATCCCACGTCATCGATATACGGGAGGAATTTCTGACGGACTTCGTATGGCCCACGCTGAAAGCCGGCGCGGTCTACGAGAACGATTACCTGCTCGGCACCTCGATGGCGCGGCCGCTCATGGCGAAAAAGCTGGTTGAGATCGCCGAACGGGAGGGCGCGGGCGCCGTCGCGCACGGCTGCACGGGCAAGGGCAACGACCAAGTCCGCTTTGAAAGCACGGTGCACGCGCTGAACCCCGCGCTTCGCGTCATCGCGCCGTGGCGCATCTGGGATTTGAAGTCGCGGGAGGACTGCCTCGATTACGCGGCGAAGCACAACATTCCCGTGGCGCAGACGCGCGAAAAAATCTACAGCCGCGACCAAAACCTGTGGCACATCAGCCACGAGGGCGGCAATCTCGAAAGCCCTTGGAACGAGCATTCGGACGACATCCACGTGATGAGCGTACCCGCTGAGAAAGCGCCGGACCGCCCGGCTTTCATCGAAATCGACTTTGAAAAGGGCGTCCCCGTCGGGCTGAACGGTCAAAGGACCAAACCCATCGCCTTGGTCGCGGAGCTTAACCGCGTTGGCGGCGAGAACGGCGTCGGCACGATAGACATTGTGGAAAACAGGCTTGTCGGCATGAAGTCGCGCGGCGTCTATGAAACGCCGGGCGGAACCATCCTGTACAAGGCCCTCGCCGCGCTCGAAAAGCTGATTTTCGACCGCGACACGCTGAACTACAAGAACACGGTCGCGCTGAAGTACGCGCAGCTCGTGTACGACGGCCTCTGGTACACGCCGCTCCGCGAGGCGCTGGCCGCTTTCGTCGACCGCATACAGGAACCCGTGACGGGCCGGGTGCGCGTAAAGCTGTACAAGGGCGCGGCCGTCCCCGTCGCAAGCAAATCGGACAACGCGCTCTACAGCGAAGCGTTTGCGACTTTCGGCGAAGACGAGGTCTACGACCAAAAGGACGCGGAGGGTTTCATCAACCTCTTCTCGCTTCCGATGAAGATTCGCGCCATACAGAGAGCCAAGAAATAAGCTTATTAACATGCAGCCTATTTACAGTTTCTTTGAACAACTTGACGATTTGAACGCCGTTTCCACCGTCGCGCGCCTCCTGCTGGCCGTCGTCATCGGCGGCGTGATCGGCATGGAACGCGGCGCGCGCAGCCAGCCGGCCGGCTTCAGAACGCATATGCTGGTCTGCGTCGGCGCCTGTCTCGCCATGCTCACGAACGAATTTGTATACGATACCATATCGCAGACGACCGATCCCACGAGGCTCGGCGCGCAGGTGATTACGGGCGTCGGCTTCCTCGGCGTCGGCACCATACTCGTGACGGGCCGGCACAGGATACGGGGCTTGACTACGGCCGCCGGCCTGTGGGCCTCCGCCTGCACCGGTCTCGCAATCGGCATAGGCTACTACGTCGGCGCAATCGCCGCGGCGGCCCTCATATTCACGGCGCTGGCTTTCTTCCCCGCAATCGAAAGCAAGATACTCGCCCGCTCCCGCACGCTGGAACTCTACGTGGAACTGGATTCCCTGAAGAGCATCCGCATCCTGCTGGACTATCTGCGCGGCGGCGGGGTGAACATACTCGACACGCATTTCAACTCCTCCGCTTTCGTTTCAGGCTCGGTCGGTCTGCATTTGAGCCTCAAAATATCCAAGAACACGCGCGCGCAGCTGCTGACGAGTATAGAGAGGCAGGAGGGCGTGCTGCTCATCGAGGAGCTGTAAAGGGAGCGGGTCCGAGCGGCGCACGAAAGGCAGGTTTTGCATGAAGCTATGGCAGGGACGATTCACAAAGACCGGGGACGCGTCCGCAGACGCGTTCAACGCGTCCATATCCTTTGATAAGCGGC
>JAITAX010000005.1 GCA_031283865.1 Eubacteriales Family XIII. Incertae Sedis bacterium | reverse complement strand
CGGCGACGGTACATTCCAAGCGGCAGGTCCCCTCCGCGTCCTCCGCCGCCAAGCGCACCGACAGGGAAACGCCGCCGTCTTTCGGCGTGAATTTGACGGCGTTCGAAAGGAGGTTCGTGAGCACCTGCGCCAAGCGCTGCTCGTCCGAAACGATTGACGCGGGGACGCCGTCCGCCACAGACAGGCTGAACGCGATGTGCTTTTCCTCCATGCGAAAACCGACCACGTTGCACACGCGCCGCAGCAGCTTTTCAAGGTCAAATTCCGCGAGGAAGATCTCAAGCTTCCCGGCCTCTATCTTCGACATATCCAGCACGTCGTTAATCACGCCGAGGAGGTGCTTGGACGCCTCGTCGATCTTGTTCAGGCAGTAGTCCTTGCGCTCCGCTTCCGCAGCGTTCCTGCCGATGTTCGTCATGCCGATGATGGCGTTCATGGGCGTGCGCATCTCGTGGGACATGCGCGACAGAAATTCGCTCTTGGCCCTGCTCGCGCTTTCCGCCTGTACGAGCGCTTCCTCGCGCTCCCGCCTTATCCGTATGTCGTCCGTGATGTCGTGCGCGATGACACCGAGCCCCGCGCTCCGGTCGCCGAGAGAGAAAATCGAAGCCTGCACGGTGCGTATCGCTCCGCCTTTTATATGTATGTCCAGATTGTATTCGCGCCGGCTGCCGGTTTTGAGGATCTCCGCGTATTCCTTTTCCAGCTTTGAAAAGGTATCGCTGTCGAGCAGCAGGCCCACGCCGCCTTTCCGCAGCTCCTTTTCGGTGTAGCCGGTTATGGCGGAAGCGGATTCGTTGACGTATTCGAGCGCGCCGGCGCTGCTGATGTGGGTGATGAACTGCGGCGAATTTTTCACGATGGAGGACAGGCGCGTCAGCTTCTGCTCCATAAGGCCGCGATGGGCGGCGGCGGAAATGAGCTTGCTGCAAAGACCGATCATCTGCCGCTCGCTTTCCGTCCATACGCGCGCGCCCGTGCATTCCTCGACGCTGATCATGCCCCAGTAACGCCCCTCGACGTAGAGCGGCGCCCAGATGAAAGCCTTGACCTTAACGATGTCCATGATGCGATACTTCGGCTCGCTCTGCGTGTCGTTGCAATATATAGTCGGCACCTCGCCCGGCGGCGCTTCGCGCGGGAAACTCGAAAAGATCAGCGCATTCAAACCGGTTACGGCCGGGGCGGTTTCGATCCGCGCGTCGCCGCACCAAAAAAAGGCCGCGTAGCTGAGTTCGGAATCGGCATCCGGCCTCGATACGAGTATGCGCGTGACGCCCATAAACTCGCCGAGCATACGCAAAGCGTCCTCCGCGATCTCCGTGAAGTCGTCGGCGGAAGCGAACTTCTCCGCGAGCGCCAACACAAGCTCCTGCTGCGAAAGATGTTTTTGCGCGGATTCTTCCAATGCGGAAAATCCGCTGCTGTCTATCGCGATTCTGTTCATGTTGTCCGTTTCCCCATGCGTTGCCGCTGAATGCGGGCCGTTTCCGCCCTAAATCGTCCGTTCGCACGCCGCACGCCGGCCGCCCTCAGTAGATGCGCGTGACCGTGAAATTGTGGTCCTCCAGCAGATCGATTATCCGTGTGATGTGGTCCGGCCCGTTGGTTTCAACCGTCACCTCCAGCGCCACCTTGTTCGAATAGCGGTCGATGGCCTTGAATTGGTTATGCTCCAACCCGATGACGTTCGCGCCCGCCTCCGCCAAGAGGCCCGCAACTTTCAGAAGCTGACCCGGCCTGTCGGGAAGATCGACGGAGAAGCACAGGATGCGTCCCCGGCTGACCATGCCCTGATTGATGATGGAGGAGATCGTCACCATGTCGATGTTGCCGCCGCTCATGAAGCAGACGATGTTCTTGCCGGGTTTTGCCCGTTTTCTGAGCGCCGCCAGCGAAACCACGCCCGCCGCTTCGGCGATCAGCTTGTGCTTTTCGAGCGTCAGAAGCACGGCCTCCATGATCTCTTTTTCGCTGACGGTCACGATATCGTCCACGCAGGCTTTTACGATGGCGAAAGTCAGGTCGCCGGGTTGCTTGACCGCAACGCCCTCAGCGCAGGTTTTCACGCCGGCGAGCCGCGTGACGCGGCCCTCGTCGACGGAGATCTTCATCGACATCGCGCCGACGGGCACGACGCCTATGACGCGGACCTTGGGATTCAGCGCTTTCGCGATGAGCGCAATGCCGGATATAAGTCCGCCGCCGCCGATCGGAA
Organism: Eubacteriales Family XIII. Incertae Sedis bacterium; assembly: GCA_031283865.1. Lineage (GTDB taxonomy): Bacteria > Bacillota > Clostridia > Peptostreptococcales > Anaerovoracaceae > JAITLA01. The sequence continues at coordinate 1,439 of JAITAX010000005.1, read as the reverse complement.
CGAGTATCTCATCCGCTTCGGGCAGCTCGGTCAATATTTCAAGTCCCGCCGTACCCTGCCCGCAGATGATGTCGTAGTCGTCGAAAGGATGGATGAACGTATAGCCGCAGTCCTCGGCCAAGGCGAGCGCGCGGTTGTAGGCGTCGTCATACAGATCCCCGTGTATCAGGACCTCCGCGCCGTAGGCTTTCGTCGCGTTCACTTTCAGGAACGGCGTCACGTTCGGCATGACGATTGTCGACGGGATGCCTTTCATCTTCGCGGAAACGGCGACGCCCTGCGCGTGGTTTCCGGCCGAGGCCGCGATCACGCCCCGCTGCCGCTCCTCCTGCGAGAGGGCGTTGATTTTGTTGTAGGCGCCGCGAATCTTGTAGGAACCCGTCACCTGGAGGTTTTCGGGCTTGATGTAGACGTTGCAGCCGCGTTCCTCGCTGAAAAAATCGCTGAAGATCAACGGGGTGGGACGAAGCACGCTCTTCAGCGTCTCCGCCGCCTGCCGTATGTTCCTTTCATGATCCTGTGTAAGAAAGAAATCCACGCTTTCCTGTTTCATGCAAAACTCCATTCCGTAAACGGTAAGATATGCGCGCAATCGGGACTGTTATTAGTTTACTGGTATAAATGACAATAGTCAAGAAAATAAGTAGCGCCGTTGCGGCAAATGACGTTGCGGCAAAACGCTGCCCTTTCCTCGCAAAATCTTCGGCTGCAAATCGGCGAACGACATGAAAAACGCGGCTTAGTGCAATGGATAAATATGGTTGGCAATTAAACTTGCAATCTTCACCTGGCAAACTCGGGCCGGAATTTCATTGAAAACGAACGTGCGCTTTGCTATAATAAAAAAAATGGATTATTCGGAGGGGCACCGCGGCGGGGCGCCGGGAGGAGGAGAAGTATGCAATACAGGATTGACCCAAAATCGGGCAATGCGCTGTCCGTTCTCGGCTTCGGCTGTATGCGCTTTCCGCGCGGCATCACCATGCAGATCGATATGGAAAAGACGGAAAAACTGATCCTTTCGGCGATAGACGGCGGCGTGAACTATTTCGACACCGCATATATATACGGCGGCAGCGAAGAGGCCCTGGGCGAGATTCTGCACAGAAACAAGGCGCGCGAGCGAATCTTTCTCGCCACGAAACTGCCGCCGCAGCAATGCAAGCGCCGTGAGGATTTCGACAGGCTCTTTAAAACGCAGCTCGAACGCTTGAAAACCGATTACATCGACTATTATCTGATCCACAACCTGCCCGACGCGGCGCTGTGGCGCGGTCTCCGCGAGATCGGCATCGAGGCTTGGCTCGCGGAAAAGAAAGCGGCGGGGCAGATACGTCAAATCGGGTTTTCGTTTCACGGCGCGCAGAACGCGTTTGCGGAATTGCTTGATGTCTACGATTGGGATTTTTGCCAAATACAGTATAATTACATGGACGAGA
>JAITAX010000203.1 GCA_031283865.1 Eubacteriales Family XIII. Incertae Sedis bacterium | reverse complement strand
CACTGCCCGCGCGCGCCTTTCCCAAGGCGCGCGCGGGCAGTTGTCAGTTGATGGTATCCACCGCGTCGGACACCTCCTCGGCCTCTTCCGCGGCGGTCTGCGCGTCCTCGGGCAGGAGCCGCGTCAGATACTCGCGCAGGTTCTGCAATTCGCGCCCGTAACCGGCCCAATCGCCGGCCGTCTGCGCTTCAATCGCCCGCTCATAGGCGTCGTTCGCCTCCAGAATGAGTTCGTCCGTCGTCATGGCGCTGATCTGCTCGCCCGTACTGCCGCCGCTTTGACTGCCGTCCTCGGAAGAAGCGCCTCGGCCGAAGAGGGAGTCGAGCGCCGCGCTCAGCGTGGACTCGTAAGCGATGCGATCATTGTAGGACACGATGACCCGACGCACCTCCGGCATACTCGACGAATTTGCCGCCAGATAGACGGGTTCCACATACACGAGGGACTGCTCAATCGGGATCACGAACAGATTGCCGCGCGTGTAGCTCGATCCGGAGTTCTTCCACAGCGAAAATTCTTTCGCAATCGTGTCATTCTGGTCGATCTGCGCCTCGATCTGCTCCGGCCCGTAGACCAGCTTGCTCTTCGGCAGCTGGTACAGGATCAGCTCACCGTAGCGCTCGCCGTCGTTGCGCGCGACGAGCAGGCCCGTCAGATTCTTCTTGTCTTTCGGCGTGTAGGGTATGGAGTTGATAAATTCCACATCGCTTTCGCCGGGCAGCTTCATGATGTAATACTGCGGCGTCATCGGTTCCGACTCGGGCGCGCCCAGAAGCTCTTTCGAGATGTCCCACAGATCCTCGCCTTGGTAGAACACGGGGACCTCGTTCACGTGATAGCGCTTGTACACATTCGCCTGGATGTTCAGCAGCAGGCTCGGGTAGCGGATGTGCTTTTGCAGCGATTCGGGCATGGCCTCGTAAGGCTTGAACAGCTTGGGATAGATCTTCATGAACGTGTTCGCGATCGGGTCGCTGTCGTCCACCAAATAGTAGTTCGCGTCGCCGTTGTACGCGTCGATTACCACCTTGACGGAATTTCGGATGTAGTTGACATCGCCCGTAAGCTCCCTGTAAGGCTCGGAATAGGGATAGTACCTGCTCGTCGTATAGGCGTCGATGATCCAGTAGAGCTTGCCGTCCGCCACCACGATGTAGGGGTCTTGGTCGTAGTTCAGATATGGCATGATCTCCTGCACGCGCCGCTTCACGTTCCTGTTGATGATGATGCGCGAGTCGCTGTTGATATTCGTGGATACGAACAGTTTCAGGCTCTGCTCGCGTATGGCGAAGAGGCTGCGGCTCAGCCAGCCCAGCTTGATGCCCGCCTCGCCCTCGTAGAAAGTGAACGCGTTCACGTTGCCGTCGGGATAGTCAAATTCCTGCTCATCGGTGTTGACGAGGACGTAATTGTCGGTCAGTTCGCCGAAGTAGATCTCCGGCCGCTCAATGGAGATTTCATCCACTGACGAAACGGGCGGAATGTCCCGCACCATGATGTCCGGCTGTCCGTTGGCCGTCACCTTGTCCACGCGCGACAGCGTGATGCCGTAGCCGTGCGTGTATTTCAGGTACTTGTTGATCCACAACTGGTCGATCTTCTCCTCGTCGACCTCCCTCGCAGAGAGGAAGGTCTGCGTGTAGGCGCCGTTAACCATATACCGGTCCACGTCCACATCGAAGAAAGAATAGTAGGGCCGCAGGGTCTGCGTGTTGTTGTAGAACTGCTTGGCCGGCGAATAATCGTTGATGCGGATGTTCGCGAAAGTTTCCGCGTTGTTCTGAATATCCTCCGCCGTAAGCGTGTTGTCCGCCGCGAAGACCTTGCTTTGAACATCCTGCAAATCGTAGGCGTTCTGCGTGAAATCGATGCTGTACTCGAAGTATTTCGTTTCCTTGTTGAGCTCGTCCGGCGACACGACGAGGTTTTGCACGAGCAAGCCCGCGCCCGTGCCGAGCGCGCCGACCGCAATCATGAGGACGGGCAGGCTGAGCACCGTCTTGTACTTTCTGCGCTTGACGCCGATTGCGAACGAAACCGCCGCCGCGAGCGCCAGCACGATCTCCGCGCGGTACATCCACAGCGTGACGTTGATGTCCGTGAAGCCCGCGCCGAAGAGGGCGCCCGCATCCGAATACAGCAAATCGTATTGGCGCAGGAAGAAGTTCACGCTGACCATCAGGAAGAACAGCACGCCGAGCACGATGACCTGATTGGACGCGATGCTCAAAATCTCCCTGAAATTGCTGTCCGCCGACCGCGAGCCGGGTTTGCGCGCGGCGCCGCTCCGCGCGCCTGCCACGCCGCCGAGGCCGAGCTGTTTCAGAATCGCTTCCACAACCTTGCTTATATTGTCCGCGTAGGGTCCGTTTCCGCCGTAAGCGCCCGAACGGGACGCGCTTTCCTCCTCCTCGTCCTCATCGCCGGCGGGCGCGCTGTCGAACAGCTTGGGCTTGCAGACGCTGAGCAGCAGGAAGTAGAACACGACGGTCAATACGACGAAAGCGATAATCACGCTGATCAAAATTTCGTTCAACTGCGTGATACATTGAAGTTTAAATACATAGAAAGCCACATCCAAGTTGAAGATCGGATCGTTGATCCCGAAATCCGTGCTGTTTGTGAATTTAAGTATCTCAAACCACAGCCCGGAAACAGACAGATAGGTGATAAACCCCGCTGCGATCATCGAAAGGACGAGCGACAGGATGCGCAGCACCCTGAGGCTGACGGTGGCTTCCGTGGCGGCAACCCTTTTCAAATATCCTTTTTTGATAAAAAACAAATAGATGTAGGCCAGCGCCGTCAATACGATGAACAAGGGTACGCCGATCTGTATCTGCGTGATCAGCTTCTTCAGAAATACGCTCGTGTACCCCAGTTCCCTGAACCACATATAATCCGTGATAAATCCCACAAGGGCCACGCAAAGGCCGATCAGGACCAGCAGGATCACGAGCACTGTGATGGCGATTATTCTGCTCTTTTTCAAACCGTTTCCTCCTTTTTGCCATTGCCCCGCCGCCGCTGCGGCGTTCGTCCGGTTTTGGCTCCGTTCAACGAATGTTCTTCGCAAGCTCGGCCAGAGCCGTTTTCGCTTCGGACGGCAGGGCGTCGCGTCCGCCCTTGAAGTCCTCGAGTGAATCGAGGTAGGCTGTGCGCCCCTCGATTTGCTTCTTCAAAAGTCCGATGTAGGCCGCGTCCGAGAAATCCGGCGAGAACCCCGGAACATCCATGGTTTTCATCTCGGAAAGCGAGCCGAAATCCTTAAAATCCGCCGTTTCATCGACAATGGCTTCGAGAATCCCTATCGTGGTTTCCTTGGGGATCTTCTTGTCCAGAAAATGGCCCGTGTTGATGATGTAACAGGCGACGCCCCTGTGTTCAAACAGGTATTTGAACTTCTCGTAGTCCTGCACGAGGGGGTAGGTTCTGAACGGATTCGCGTAAGGCTCGAAGACGAGAGCGTCCCGATCCACGCCCTCCGCCAGCTTTTCTGCCGTCGTCCGCTTGGTCGCGAGACAAGCCCCCATGACGGAGGCAAGCACCGGATTCTCCAGCTTCACAACCGGCGGCAGCGAATGATCTTTCATGAGCCAGACGATGGAATTGATGGGTTCCTCCATCTTATCCACGCGATTCGCGGCCCAGAGCTTGGATTTGATGGCCCTGCCGTTGCCGTTGCGGATATCCTCGGTCACGATAACCTTTTTTCCGTCCGCGTCCAAGGTTGCGCCGCAGTTCTGCACCGTAATCAAAAAGCGGTTGTCCCCGGAGGTCAGCGGATAATCCTGCGTCTTGTCGAAGTAGGAGGGTTCGAGCGCGACGGTCGAGCCGTTCTCCGATGAGATGATGTACGCGTCGTCGTGCAGGACCGTCACGTCGTACTTGCCGGCGTGCTTCGCGTGGGTCAGCGTGGATTTCCCCGATCCGGAGAGTCCGAACACGCCGAGGACGTGCGCCTTGCCGTCCTTTCGCACCATCCGCTTGAGTCCGCCGTGGCAGGAAGCGTAACCGTTCCTGTTGGCGACGCCCCAAGCCAGCGTGAGCGTGCCTTTCTTGTGTTCCCCGAAATACCGCATACCGAGCAGGCAGGCGCAGTTATGCTCCGGGTCGAAATAGGCGAGTCCGTTCGGGAACTTAGGATGCTTGTAATCCGGATCCGAAACGATGTAGATGTCGGGTTCGTCGCCTATGGGCTTCGATTTGTCGTACATGTCGTCGTAGAATGGGTTGACGTATTGAAAGTTCAAGAGCCAGTTGTAGAGCGTGTTCTCGTAGGTCTCGGGAATCAGCAGGTTTGCGCGTATGATGAAGTCCGCGTCGAGTCCGATATAGGCCTGCGTGTGATACATCTTTTTGTAACGCGTATAGAACATCGCTTCCCGCAGGACCTCGGCGATCGCGCCCTCATTCACGCCTTTCTCCCCGAGGATGACCCGCGCGCCCGCAAAGCGCCCAACCGTTTCGCCGTCGTTAAAAAGCAGGACTTTCGCGCCGCTCGGAATCCCGATCTCCTCCGGCTTGTGAACGGGCATGTCCGTTTCAATCGTTCCTGCGGCGGCGCGCGCCAGTTCGTAGGCATTCTTCAGGTCGTTCATCCTTTCGACGTTGTTGCCGTAAAACGCGGTTTCAATCGTCGTTCTCGACATCGAGAAAGCTCTCTTTCCCGATGTGATCTCTTCCCTTTTGAATCTTGACTGCGTAGCCATTTCTCTTCTCCTATTCCTTTTGCTTCTCCTTTTTGTGCGCTTCTCGCACTTCCTTTTTATATGTTATCGCTCTCGCTGTGATGCACTTTCCTGGCTTTCGTCGTCCTCGCCGTCGAACAGAACCCTGACCGCGTCCACGCTGTGTTTGATCGTGGCGGCGGCCTGCAACTGCACGCTGTCGAACCACAGGTCAAGCGGGCTGTGCGGCGCGAAGTTTTTCACGAGCGCCGACCCGCCTGTAAAGATCAGGAAGATCACCGAGATGAGCATAGCCACCTTGGAGGCCGTGCTGAGCCTGTCGCGGTTCTCCCATTCTTCGATCTCCTTTTCGATGGAGTCAAGGGCTTTGCTGATCGAAAGTTCGGCTTCCGTAGCGGCGGATGCCTCTTCCGCTTCGGCGCCCGCAGAGGGCGCTTCGCCCTGTGAAACCGCAGGGGCCGCTTCGGCGCCCGCGGGGGGCGCTTCGCCCTGTGGAACCGCGAGGGCCACCGCAGGGGCCGCCTCGGTTTCCCGTACCGCGATTTCGGCATCGTCCGCCGCAGGGGCCGCTTCGCCCTGCGAAGCCGCGAGGGCCGCCGCAGGGACTGCCTCGACATCCGAAGCGATGTCGCAGGCCACTTTCTTCAGGAGTTCCTCTATGCTTAACAAGGCTTCGTCGCGCGCCTGTAATGCGTTCGCTGTCAGCGTTTCGACCGCAGCAAAACCGTCTCCCGGCGCCGCGGCGGGCTCGCTTTCGTCCTGCGCGGTTTCCCGCAAAGTCTCTTCGGTCGCGCGGGGAAGCGCGTCTTGCGGCGGAAGCGGCGCGGATGAACCCTCCGCGGCGTCGCGGTCTGAATCCCGTTCGGACCTTTCTTGCGGCGCGAACGACAGCCGCTTCTTGGTGGCGGGATTCGCCCGTTTGTCCGCAAAGTCCGCGGGCGCGTCCCCTGCGGTAAGCATCTCCCGCGCTTCCTAGATGATCGGCGAGTTGTAAGATTGCAGCCGCTCGTATTCCCGGTCTAACAACTTTTGAAATTCTTCATTCTTCCGGTCGAATGTGAAGAAGCGCTCGCGATTCGATTTTCCGGCGCTCGGGCCGAGGGTGTTTCCAAGGGATTCGGGCGCGGTTTCGGCGCCGGGCAAAGCGGGCGCAAGGACGTCGCCGCCTGCGTTCGGCATCGCGAATTGAAAGCCGTCGGCCTCGCCGGCGCCTTGCGATTCGCAGTTCGCGCAGCGCTCAAAAAACGCTTCCATGCTTTCGGCGATGGGCGCTTCTTTCGCCGCATACGCTCCATCATTCGCCTCGGTTTCACCCCCGAGGCTCGAAACCTCTCGCTGAACGAGAAATGCGGGGGGCAAATTCCAATCGAAATTAACGTCCTCGGTCTTTCTCAGTTCCACGCTCGGAAAGCTGTGAACATTCCAGCGAAACTCGTCGGCCGCCGGCGCGGCGACTTCGGCCTCGGGCGCAAGCTCCTCGGACGCGGCGTCCGCGAGGACGGCCTCGGGCGCAGGCACCGCATCGGTCCTTTCACGCGGGCCGGACGTCGTGCTGTCATCAAAGGTGTTCGTATCGTCTGCGTCGTCGCGCGGAACCG
>JAITAX010000197.1 GCA_031283865.1 Eubacteriales Family XIII. Incertae Sedis bacterium | reverse complement strand
CCCGGGATGCGGACAGCTTCTACTTTATAGACCAGCACGCCGCGCACGAGCGCGTCCTGTATGAACGATTCCTGCGGCAGCACAGAGAGCGCGAAAAGCTGTGTCAACAACTGCTCACGCCGCTCGTGGTCGAACTGCCGCACGCCGCGCGCGCGACGGTGCCTGCGGAGGGCCAAGGAATGCACGATTTTCTTGCGGCCTTGGGCTACGAGGCTGAGGACTTCGGCTCGAACGCGTGCAGAATCAACGCCGTACCCGCTTTCCTGCCGCTGTCCGCAGCCGAGGATTTCCTGAACTTGCTGCTCGCGGAGCTGCCCGGCGGCCGCGCGCCGAAAGACGCGTCGGCTGCGGAACGCGTGATCTCCGCCGCTTGCAAGGCCGCCGTCAAGGCGGGTGACCGGCTCGGCGACGCGGAGATCGCGGGCCTTTTCACGAGCCTCGCGGCCTGCGAAAACCCATACGCCTGCCCCCACGGTCGCCCCGTGTTCCTCCGTCTGACAGAGCACGACATCGAGCGGCTGTTTAAGCGGCGTTAGGGTTTCATAACAATAACACGTTCGGCGTATGGGAGGATAAAGCTATGGCAACGACATTTGATTGCATCGACGGGTATATCGCGGCCCGGCCGGAGGACATCCGACCGCTGTTGCTGTCCGTTTGTAAAGCGCTTCGCGCCGCGCTGCCGGACGCAGAGGAGAAGATCTCGTGGCAGATGCCGACGTTTTGGCGCGGACGCAATCTAATCCACTTCGCCGCGCAGAAACAGCATCTCGGCATTTATCCGGGCGCGGAGGCAATGGAACATTTCGCGCCGCAGCTGACCGGATACAAGACGAGCAAGGGTGCGGTGCAGTTTCCGTATAAGGCATTCGGCGAAGCGGAACTTGCGCTGATTGCCGAGATTGCCGCTTGGTGCGGAGAACACAACGCAAAGTGAGGCGTTTGGACTGCGGCGGAACAACCCGAATGTACGATACGGCCGGCGTCAATCGCTTTCGCGCAGGCTCTCGATCTCTGCGAGGGACAGACCCGTCGCTTCCGCTATGTCGGCAATCGCCGCATTCATTTTTAACAGCTTCTTCGCCACTTCCTTGCGTCCCTCTTCGCGCCCCTTTGTGCGCCCTTCCGCAAGTCCCTCTGCAAGTCCCTCCGCAAGTCCCTTTGCACGCCCCTCCTCGATCTCCCTGCGCAACACCGCCATGTCATGCTCCATGTCCATGCGGTACATCTTGCGCGAGCGATAGTGCGCACGCTCGATCTCGTCTTGGCTGATGCTCGTCAACAGTTCGTTCGCCACCCTGATCTCCTCCTTTGTCGCAATGATTTCGTGCATCAGCCCGCTCCATTCCGACTCGTTCGCATGGCCGAAGAAGACAGCCCACATCTCCTCCGGCGTCATATCTTTCGCGGACTTCGCCATCGCCGCATCGAGCTTGGAAAGCTCGACAAACACAAGGCCGATCGCATCTGAAAGAACAAAACCCTCCTCGTCGCGGAGGCGGAAACGCCCGATGAAGTCTTTCCGTTTCGGAAAGACGGTAAAGCCACAGAACATGATCTGATAACTCTGCATCAGATTTCCGTAGTCCGTGCCGCGTCCCGTCTGTGAACTGTGCAGGTCGCACACGTAATAGACCGCGCGGTCCTTGAGGTTCAGATGGCCGCTCGCCCCGCTGTCGCCCGTCATCGGCGCAGCCTGCATCTCCACATCGATCTGCCTGCCGTCCGCCGTCCTGCAATTCACGTCGAAGCGTTCCCTTTTTTCCGTGATGCCCATTCTCGGAAGTTCTGTATTCCGCACATCGACATCGGCAAGCGGGATCCGCAGTATGTCGGCTATAAGATTGCGCAGCACCGGTTTGGCATCGGGATGCGTCAATAACGTCTTGAATACGCCGTCTTCCCACGGAGGCAGTATCGCGGGTACGAAGTCGGCGCCGGGTTTCATTTTTCTGTACATTTATTTTACACCTTCCTTTCTGTGCGCGCAATGGGCTTTTTGACAAAAATGGCGCGAAAAATAGCGCGACCGACGGTTCCGGTTCTTCCTGACCGCACTACAGACGCAAACGCTCTCTCGCAAGCGGCACGGTGTGCCTCGTGCGGAGACGCGTCCGCAAGCCGCGTATTCCCGCTTTTTGGATTATAACCGCAGTATACCAAAAAAGAAAACAATTGTCAACTATGTATTTGAAATATTTCCATATATTAATTAAATACGCAGAAATAAAGGAATTTACGAAAGCTGTGCCGCCGGTGTGCTGTTTCGATTTTTGTCCCGGCGGTGCATTGACGCCGCAACAAAATCTATGTATACTGTAGTAAAAAGCGAGAAAGACGGTATGGCGCGGACAAGCGCAGGCAGAGGTCGTTGCGATTGGTGGATTTGCTCGTGATCGTCGGCCCGACGGCCGCAGGAAAAACAAAGCTGGCGATCGCCGCCGCGCGCGCGCTGCGCGGCGAGATCGTTTCCGCCGACTCCATGCAGATCTATCGCGGCATGGAGATCGGCAGCGCGAAGCCGACGGCTGAGGAACGGCGCGCGGCTGTCCATCACCTGATAGACTTCGCGGACCCGGCCTCCGATTTTTCCGTCGCGGCATACCAAGGCCGCGCGCGCGCGGCTGTCCTCGAAATCGCGGGACGCGGCGCCTTGCCCATCCTCGCGGGCGGTACGGGGCTGTATGTGAACGCCGTACTGTACGATATGGACTTCTCGGGCCCGCCGCTCGGACGGGACTTCCGCGAGGGCCTCCTGCGCGCGGCCGCGGAATCCGGATCGGGCGCCGCCTATCTGCACGAACGCCTGCGCGCGGCGGACCCTGCGGCAGCGGCGCGCATCCACCCGAACAACGTGAAACGGATCGTGCGCGCGCTCGAAATATCGCAGAGCGCGGGCGCGGGCGGTCTCAGACCCTTTTCGGCGTCGCTTGCGCCTTGGCGTGAAATCG
>JAITAX010000183.1 GCA_031283865.1 Eubacteriales Family XIII. Incertae Sedis bacterium | reverse complement strand
AAGGCCGCGATCAGCTCTTCCTTCGTGTAGAACAGGCTGCCCTTCTCGCCCTGCGCGTCGGAATACGGCTCGCGCATGGCGGCCGTGCGCCCGCCGAGGGAACCGTCGAGGTAGATCTTCTTGGCCCCGGCCTTCACCATGTCCGTGCCGAAGCCCGTCTGCGCGTGCAGGGTGTCGGGGAAATACGCTGAGTTTATGAGGACGCGGACGGGCAGCGTTCCCGCCCGCTCCATCTCGTAATACTGATCAAAGTATTCGATGGGCGGGACCGCGGGAAAGGAGGAAATCGCGTGCAGCGTCGTGTAGCCCTGCTGCGCGTAGGCGCCGATGTGCCGCGCGAGAAGCGCTTTTCTGTACTGCGCGTCGGTGAAAAACGTTTCCATGATCGGCGCGAAATACTTTGCGTAAGCCTCCTCCCGCAGGATGCCGTCCGGTTCCCCGTCCTCGTAGAAGCTGACGCAGGCGTCGCCCGTCGCGCTCGCTTTCGTCAGGCCGCCCAATTCGAGGGCCTTGCTGTTCGCCATGGTTACGTGCAGGCAGTGGCTGAGGACGGCGACGGGGCGGTCGGCGGACACCCTGTCGAGTTCGTATCTGTGCGGATAGCGGTTCTCCGCAAGGTCCGACATGGTGACGTCGCAGCCTATGAGCAGGCCGCTTTCGCCGTCGTCGCGCGCGCGCATGATTTCCACGATTTCATCGACGCTGCGGGCCTTGTTCAGCGGGACGTAGCTCTTGTTGTTGCAGTCCAGCCACAGGTGGATATGCGTGTCGGAAATGCCCGGTATGCCGACGCGGCCTCCGAGGTCCTCCCGTTCCGCGACCGGGTAGCTTGCCGCCTCCTCGTTCGTTCCCGCGAAGACGATCTTGCCGTCGTGCACCACGACGGCCTCCACCGTTTCGCCCGGCGCATTCATCGTGTAGAGCTTGCCGTTATGGAATAATTTGTCGAAACGAAAATCCATGCGCGCCTCCTTTGTCAAATTATCAAAATAATCAGAAAACCCCGGTTAAATTTTTTTACGCAAAATCACTTGCGCAGACCCGGCGGCTGTGTTATTTTCTTAGGTATGAAGAACACGTCACTGTTAAAATACTCCATAGCGAGCGCCGGCGACAGCGCAATGTATTCGTATGTCAATACCTTTTGGTTGTTTTATCTGACGACGGTCGCGGGCGTCCCCCCGGCCGCCGCAGGCGCCGTTACTGCGGTCGGCGCGGTGTTTCAGGCGGTGGCAAGCCCCTTTTTCGCGGCCTGTTCCGACCGCCTTGTGCACAGGCTCGGCCGCAGGCGGCCGTTCATCCTCTTTTCGGCCCTGCCGCTCGGCTTTTTCGCCTGCCTGATGTTCACAAAGCTGCCCCTCGGCGGTTCGCCGCGCGTCGCGCTTCTGTTTCTGCTCGGCGCCGGCTTCTGGGTGCTGTTCGCCGCGTTTTTCATCCCGCATCTGGCTTGGGGCGCGGAGATCGCGACGGATTACAACGAACGCACCGCCATACGCACCTACGCCTATGTGATGTACACCGTCGGCTTTCTGCTCGGCAATGTCGTGCCGACGATTGCCGTGGACGGTTTCGGCGGCGCCGGCCTGAGCGAGCCGACCGCGTGGCTCTGCGTCACCGTGATCGTGGCCGCGCCCGCGTGCGGCTGCATACTCTATACGGGCCTCGCGGCGCCCGAACAGCCGTCGCTCGGACCGGGACCCAATGCCCCCGCTTTCTCGCTGCGGGCCTTGCTGCGCGATTACCGCCAGGTGCTGAAGCTGCGGCCTCTCAGATTGCTCATATTTGCCGTAATGGCGTATTTGATCGGCAATTCCATGGTCGTCGCCGACCGCATGTATGCGTTCACATTTCAAATGGGGTTTTCGGGTCCGTTCATCTCCGCGCTCATGCTCGTATTCGGACTGCTCGGGATCTTCTTGGCCGTTCCGATGATGCGGCTCGCGAAGCGTTTCGATAAAAGGACGATGCTGATCGCGTGTCTCGGCGTCGGCGGTTGTCTGATGGCGTCCGCGCGCCTTGTGGAGATCACGCGCTTTTCCCTGCCGCTGCTGCTCGCCCTGCTGCTCGTCTACGCTGCGGTCAGCACCGCCTATTGGCAGCTTATGCCGGCCGCTTTCTACGACATATGCGAGGTCGACGAATACGAGAACAACGTCCGCCGGGCGGGTACGATCACATCCACGCTGCCCATGGCCCAAGCGCTTGCGTCCGCCGTCGGGATGCAGACGCTCGGCATATGGCTGGAACTCAAGGGCTTCGCGGCCGGTTCCGCGAGCCAAAGCGCCGAAGCGCTTGCGGCGGTATTCGACTGCTTCACCCTCGTGCCGGGCCTGCTGTTTGCCGCCGCCGCGCTGTTCATGTTTCGCTTTCCGATCACGAAGCAGCGTTTTGAAGCGATCAAGCGGGAACTGGCCGCCCGCCGCCGCGAAGCCGGCGAGACAGACGAAGCGGACGAGGCAGAGGTCTAAACGAACGCGAGCTTTACGTTCGGCGAATGCGATGCGAACACGGTGCTCGCGTAGCAAAGCGTAAATTCCATGATGTCCCCGACCCGGATATCCCGTTCCGCGTCCGCGACATCGAGGATGGTGTGGTCGCTCGACGCCCCGATCACCGAGACGCCCGCGTCGCGCGGGAAGATCTTGTCGGGAAAAGCGTAATCGACACGCCCCAAGGCGAGCAAGGCCCTGCGGCGCACGCCCCTGTCCATATATTCCTGCTTCGTACCGAAAGCGTCAAACGATATCTCGCCCACGGGATAGCTGGGTTTGTCTTTCACCTCAATGACCTCCGCCTGCAGCACGAAGACGTCTTGGTGCATGAAGCTCATATCGCGGCCGAACAGATCCTGCAAATCCCTCGCGTTGATGATCGCTTCGCCTACGCGCAGCTGGTTGATCCGCTGCGGCATATCGCCGTCGAAGATGCGCGGCAGCGAGGTGCTGCCGCCGCCGGAGATGATATCCAGCCGCCGCCCGATGCTCGCTTCGATCCTCTCCGCGCAATCCACGAGTTCGTTCATCTTTTCCGGTGTGGGGAAGATCGAGCCGTAACAG
>JAITAX010000162.1 GCA_031283865.1 Eubacteriales Family XIII. Incertae Sedis bacterium | reverse complement strand
GTCAAGACGCGGTTCCGCCCGCACTTCTTTCCGTTCACGGAACCCAGCGCCGAAATGGACATGTCCTGCTTCAAGTGCGGCGGCAAGGGCTGCCGCGTCTGCAAGGGCGGCGGCTGGATTGAGATACTGGGCTGCGGCATGGTCCATCCGAACGTGCTGCGCGTCGGCAAGGTCGATCCGGAGCGCTATACGGGCTTTGCTTTCGGCATGGGCGTCGAACGCATCGCGATGCTGCGGCACGGCATAGATGATATACGGCTGTTCTATGAAAATGATATGCGCTTCATTGAACAGTTCGGATAGGTGACTATTCAAACCCCACGCCTTTAAACAAACAGATACATGAGTGAGAAACGGGAGAAACGAGCATGTTGGTACCCTTGGAATGGCTGAAAGAATACGTGGACTTTGATGCGGATACAGATAGCTTTTGCGAGCGCATGATCCTATCGGGTTCCAATATAGAGGGCGTGCGGCGCTACGGCGCGGATGTCCGCAAGGTCGTCGTCGGCAAGGTCCTGTCCGTAGAGAAGCACGCGGATTCGGACCACCTCGTCGTGACGCGCGTGGACGTGGGCGGCGGCGCGCCGCTGCGGATCGTGACGGGCGCTCCCAACGTCGGCGAGGGGGATTTTGTCCCCGTCGCGCTCGTCGGCGGCGTGTTGCCGGGCGGCCTTAAAATCAAGAAGAGCAAGCTGCGCGGCGTCGAATCCGAGGGTATGCTGTGCTCCGCCTCAGAACTCGGCTTCGAGGACAAGGTGATCCCCGTATCGCACAAGGACGGCATATGGATCTTGGAGAAAGACTGCGAGATCGGCGCCGATTTCGTCACAGCCGCCGGGCTTTTGAACACCGTCATCGATTTTGAGATCACGCCGAACAGGCCGGACTGCCTGTCCGTCATCGGGATGGCCCGCGAAGCGGCGGCGGTATTCGACAGCAAGCGCAGCGTTCCGAACACGCGGACGGCGGGCCGGCACGGGAATAAGGCCGAGGATTTCATCTCCGTCGAGCTGCGGCGGCCCGATCTCTGTATGCGCTACATCGCGCGCGTCATCACGGACGTGCGGATCGCGCCCTCCCCGTGGTGGTTGCAAAAAAAGCTGATGCTGGCCGGTATGCGTCCGATCAACAACATCGTCGATATCACGAACTACGTCATGCTCGAATACGGACAGCCGCTCCACGCTTTCGACGTCAGGACGATAGAGGGCGGCAGAATCATCGTCGACACGGCGGTCGAGGGGGAACACTTCACGACCTTAGACGGCGTCGAGCGCAGCATGTCGGCTGACACGCTGATGATAAAAGACGCGGCAAAAGCCGTCGGCGTGGCCGGCGTCATGGGCGGCCTCAATTCCGAGGTGGAAGACGATACGAAAACCATCTTGATCGAATGCGCGGCTTTCAAGAGCGACAGCATTCGGCTGACCTCGCGCAAGCTGGGGCTGCGCACCGAGGCCTCCGCCCGGTACGAAAAGGGCATTCCGCCCGAGCTGTCCGGCGAGGCTGTAGACAGGGTCTGCGCCCTCGCGGAACAGCTCGGCGTCGGCTACGTCACGGAGGGTGCCGTGGACGTCTATCCCGAACGGGATGCGCGCCTTGCCGTTTCTTCGGGCGGCCCCGCCGCTTCGAGGGCCGCTGCGGGCGGCGATCCCGCGCGCGCGCGCATCAGCCTGCGCGCTGCGCGCGCGAACAAGGTTCTCGGCGCGGACATCAGCGAGGCGGCGATGGCTTCTTATCTGCGGCGCCTTGAGATGGACGTCCGCGAAACGCCCGGCGAATTGCAGGTCCTGCCGCCCGTCGTTCGCCTCGACATCAGCGAGGAAGAGGACCTTATAGAGGAGATCGCGCGCATACACGGCTATGACAAGCTCGAAAAGACATTGCACAAGGGCAACAGCCGCGCGGGCAGATCCCGCGCCGCCGACCTCTGCGACGCGGCGCGCGCAAGCCTGCTCGCCGCCGGCTGCAACGAGATACAGACATACTCTTTCGTCAGTCCGCGCGGCGCGGACGACATCGGCCTGCCCCTGTCCTCGAAAGAGCGCCGCTTTGTGCGCCTGCTCAATCCCTTGGGCGAGGAGAACAGCGTGATGCGCACGACCTTGTTGCCCGCCATGCTGGAAACCCTCGGCAGGAACTATGCCAGAAGCAACGAGCGCGCCGCGGCTTTCGAAATCGGGAATACCTTTTTTGACAGCGGCGAGGGGCGCTTGCCGGAGGAAAGGCTCGCCCTCTCGGTGGGCGCTTACGGCGGCGACATGGATTTCTTCCGCATGAAAGGCGTGCTTGCGGCGCTGTTTGGGCAGCTCGGCGTCAAGACCGCCTGCGAGGCGGAGCGCACCGCCGCCGCTTGGCATCCCGGACGCTGCGCGCGCGTGTTCTGCGGCGAAACGCCCGTCGGCATATTCGGCGAGTTGCACCCCGACACGGCTGCGCGCTTCGGCGTGGGGACGCGCTGCTATGCCGCAGAGATCGACATGGCCGCGCTGATCGAGCGGGCCGAGATCCTGCACGTCTACGTTCCGCTGCCGCGCTATCCGGCCGCGGAGCGGGATATCGCGCTCCTTGTCAGCGAATCCGTTTCCGTGAAGCGGATCGAGGATGTCATACGCAAGGCGGGCGGACCGCTGCTCGAGCGCGCGCGGCTCTTCGACGTCTACCGGGGTTCGCAGGTGGCGGAGGGCATGAAGAGCGCGGCTTTCAATTTGATCTACCGTTCGCCGGAACGCACGCTGACCGATGCGGAGGTGGGCGCGGAGCACGACAGGCTGCTTGCGGCGCTCGAAAAGGAACTGGGCGCCGTCTTGCGGGACGCATAGAAATCTGCGGCGCGCCGAGAGGCTGTGGGAGGATGATATGGAAAAGCTAAGCGTCAAGATCTACGGGCAGGAGTACACGATTACGGGCGATAGGCCGCAGGCCTACATGGGGCGCGTGGCCGCGTATGTCGACGAGAAGATGAAGCAGCTTTCGGGGGTTCTTCCAAACGGCTCCGTATCGGAGCTGGCTTCCTTGGCCGCCGTGAACATCGCCGACGAGCTGTTTGAGGGCGAACACAGCGTCACCGAGGTCAAGGGCAGGAACGAGCAGTTGGAAAACGACACGCATCATTACATCGCCTTGTGGGAGGAGGCCAAGAAAAGTTTTCTTCACTACAAGGATGAGGCGCAGGCCGCGCGCGAAGACCGGGACGAGTTGCAGGGCCGCTTCGAAACGCTGCGGGCGGAGTCGGAACGGCTGTCGGGTCTCGCGCAGGCGCTCGAGGAACGCGTGAACGCCCTTGAGGGCGAAAAGGAGGGTCTGCTCGCGGGTCTGCGGGCGCGGGAGACGGAAAAGGAGAGCCTTTCCGAGCAGCTTCGCGAACTGGAGGGCAAGAGCAGGGAGATCGAAAGCGGCTTCTTTGATCTCCAGATGGAGAATATACAGCTTAAAGGGGAGCTTGAACGCTATAAGCGGATGGTCGAATGAGAGGGCATGAAAGCAAAGAGGGAATATCGCATACTCGAATACGACAAGATATTGGAACTGCTTGCCGCTGCGGCCTCTTCCGATCTGACGCGGCGCGAAATCGCGGCGCTTGAACCTTCGGCCTCGCCGCAGGTCGTAAAGGGGCGGCTCGCCGAAACCACGGAGTCCGTCCGCGTGATCCTGCGAAAGGGCGGCCTGTCCCTCGGCAACTTCCCCGACGTCAGGAGCAGCGCGATCCACGCCGAAAAGGGCGGCTCGCTCAGTATGCGGCAACTCCTCGAGATCGCGCTCTGCCTCGGGATCGCGCGAAAGGCCGCGCGATTTTTGCGAAGCGACCTGCCGGACATGCCGATCCTCGCGGGCTTCGCGGACGTGATCGCGACGCACAAGGCGCTGGAAGAGCGGATCGGGAACGCCATCCTGTCGGAGGACGAGATGGCGGACGGCGCGAGTTCCGAACTCAGGCGCATACGCAGGGACATCGCGCGTCAAAACGAGGCTGTCCGCGCGAAGCTGAACCAAATCATCACGCGGCCCGGAAGCCGGGAACTGTTGCAGGACGGCATCGTCACGCTGCGGCAGGGCCGCTATGTGGTCCCCGTGAAGCAGGAGCACAAGGCCGGCTTTCCGGGCATCATACATGATCGCTCCTCCACGGGCGCGACGCTGTTTATAGAACCGCAGGCCATCGTGAACATGAACAACGAACTGCGGGAACTCGCGATTCTGGAGGAACGCGAGATCGAGCGCGTTCTGGCGGTGCTTTCGGCGGAAACGGGCGTCGTCGCCCGCGACATTGCGAACAACCAGGAGCTGCTGATTAAACTCGATCTCATCTTCGCCAAAGGCAAATTGTCGGCGGACATGAAATCGACGGAGGCGCGCGTCAATACGGAGGGGCGCCTGCGCATCAAGAACGGCAGGCATCCGCTTTTGCCGCGCGACAAGGTTGTGCCGATCAGCCTGCGCGTGGGCGGGGATTGCCGAACGCTGATCCTCACGGGTCCGAACACGGGCGGTAAGACGGTCACGCTGAAGACGGCGGGTCTCTTCCTGCTGATGACGGGGGCGGGTTTGCACGTCCCGGCCGACGAGGGAACGGAGATACCGCTGATGGCGCAGGTCTTTGCGGACATCGGCGACGAGCAGAGCATCGAGCAGAGCTTGTCCACCTTTTCGTCGCATATGCGAAACATCGTCGAGATCACGAAGCGCGGCGACGGCTGTACGCTCGCCCTGCTGGACGAGCTTGGCGCCGGGACCGATCCCGCCGAGGGCGCGGCGCTCGCGATCGCCGTGCTGGAACGCCTCAAAGCGCGCGGCGTCATGACGATTGCGACCACGCATTACTCGGAACTGAAGAAATTCGCCGTCGCGACGGAGGGCGTGGAAAACGCCTCCATGGAGTTCGACGTCGAAACGCTGCGTCCGACTTTCAAGCTCAGGACGGGCGCGCCGGGGCGTTCCAACGCTTTCGAGATATCGAAAAAACTCGGCTTGCCGGCCGAGATCACGGAACGGGCCGCGAGTCTCCTCTCGGGCGACGAACTGCGTTTCGAGTCGGTGATCCGCTCGATTGAGGAGGACCGCAAGGCCGCGGAGCGCGAACTCGACGAGGCGACGGCACTGAAATGCAGGCTCACGGAGAAAGAGCGCGAGCTTGACCGGGAGTTGCAAAGGCTCGCCGAGAAGAAAGACAAGATCTTGACCGCGGCCAAGGAGGAAGCCCGTGAAATCCTCGGCGAGGCGAAAGCCCTGACGGACGCCCTCCAAAAGGAATCGACCGAGCTGTCCCGCCTGACGGACGAGAAAGAGCGAAACCGCAGGATCGAGACCGGCAGGAAGCGCCTGCGCGAGCTTGAAAGCAAACATCGGGGCCGCGCGCCCGCGCCCCTTGCGAACCCGCAGCCCGTCGATCCCGGCTCGCTGCGCGCGGGCGACCGCGTCAAGGTGCTGCCCCTTG
>JAITAX010000114.1 GCA_031283865.1 Eubacteriales Family XIII. Incertae Sedis bacterium | reverse complement strand
GTCCATATGCCTGTGCAGACCGTCGTTGCCGCCGTATTTCTCCGGCAGCGCTTCGCGGTTGCGCCGAACTTCGGCGATGGGGTCAGCGTCAAGATACGTCATGGCTCATGCCTCCGTTTTGTCAATTTTCATTAAGGCTTCCGGCGTGAGCAGAAGCGGCGTAAAGAGAGCGTTCCTCTCGTTATATTCACGGATTCTTACAAAAAAAAATAGTATATTACAAAAATATTGATATTACAAAAAAAATTTTCAAAATGTTGCCCGGGCAACATACTTTTCTTTCTCATGGTGATACAATAGGCTGTATGCGGCGTGTGTGCGCCGCCGGTATATCACAATAAGGAGGAAAAAGAAATGAAGAAAGTGAACAAAATCCTATGTCTTACGGCGCTGCTTGCGCTGATGCTCCTCGGTTTTTCGGCCTGCGGAGGCGGCTCTGCAGGCTCCGGCGGAACGGAAACGGGGACGGAAGCGACCGCCGATGCCGCCGGTGCGGAAGAAACCGCAGAGAGCGCCGCTGCGGGCGTCGAACTGAATGTCTCCGCTGCGGCGAGCCTGACGGACGCGCTCGAGGAGATCTACGCGGAGTATCAACAGGCGAGCAACGACATCATCAACTTCAATTTTGCGGCTTCGGGCACCCTGCAAAAACAGATCCTTGAGGGCGCGCCCTGCGACTTCTTCATATCGGCCTCGAAAGGCCATATGGACGGACTCGCGGACGAGAGCCTGATCGTGCCGGAATCCCGCAAGGATTTGCTGGGCAACGCGCTGACGCTGATCGCGGCTGCCGAGAAAGCCGACGCCGTGAGCGTTGACAGTTTGGCGGGCGCCGATGTGGCGAGCATCGCCATCGGGGAGCCGGAATCCGTTCCTGCGGGCAATTACGCAAAACAGATGCTTGAATCGTTCGGGATATGGGAAGCCGTCGAGAGCAAGCTGATCTTCGCCAAGGACGTGCGTCAGGTTCTTGAATACGTCGAAACCGGCAACGCGGACTGTGGCTTCGTCTATCGCTCCGACGCCGCCCTTTTGGAAACGGGCGTGATCGTGACGGATCTGCCTGAAGACAGCCACAGCCCGATCGTCTATCCCGCCGCCCTGATCGCGGGTTCGGAGAACGAAGCCGCCGCGCAGGCGTTTTACGATTTCCTGCAAGCGGATTACGCAAAGGGCATCTTTGAAAAGTACGGCTTTACCGTGCTGTAGGAGGCGCCGTGAATTTCGCTCCGGTCATCCTATCGTTGAAGATAGCGAGCGTCGCGACGGTGTTCTCATTTTTGCTGGGGAACCTCTTTGCGTATATTATCAATAAGAAGAAGATCCCCGGCAAGAACATCTGGGAAACCGTGCTGATCCTGCCGATGATCCTGCCGCCCTCGGTGATGGGCTACCTCTTGCTGATCGTTTTCGGCAAGAGGGGGCCGATCGGCGCTTTCCTGCTTGAGCATTTCGGCGTGCAGGTCGTCTTCACGTGGGTGGGCGCAACGATTGCGGCCTGCGTCGTTTCCCTGCCCCTGATGTACCAGAATGTCAAGGCGGCTTTTCTCTCGACGGATCCCATATACGAGCAGGCGGCCATGACGCTCGGCAGCAGCGAATGGCGGATCTTTCGCACCGTGACCTTTCCGCTGGCTTGGCCCGGCGTCGTCAGCGGCGTCGTGCTGGCTTTCGCGCGGGCGCTCGGCGAATTTGGGGCCACGCTGATGATCGCGGGCAACATCCCGGGCAAGACGCAGACCGTCCCGACGGCCATCTATTTTGCCGTGGAATCCGGCAAGACGGAAATGGCCAACGCGCTGGTGCTGATCATGACGATCTTCAGCTTCGTGCTGATCCTGGGGTTGAATGCGTGGCTCAAAAAGAAGAACTACTACTGAAACGAAGAACTGTTGCCGAGATGAAAAACGGCGGAAACGACGGGCCGCAGGGCGATGCGCGATGAGCAGAATTGATTTTCATGTAATTAAAAAATTAGATATATTTACCTTGGATGTGCACTGCGGCTTCGACAGCGGCGTACTCGTGGTGCGCGGCGAGTCCGGCGCGGGGAAGACCACGCTGTTACACTGCATTGCGGGTCTGCTCGCCCCGGACGCGGGCTTCGTTTCGATAGACGGGGAGCGCATGTTCCTGCGCGATGCCGAAAACGCGGGGCGCGGCGCGCAGATCGACAAACCGGCGCGCGCACGCGGCCTCGGCTATCTGTTTCAAAGTTACGCGCTGTTCCCGAACATGACCGTGGAACAGAACGTGCTTTACGGCATTCGCAACAAGCCGGAGTACAAGGACCATACCCGCAGGAAAGAACTGCTCGACTATGCGGGCTACATCATGGAAACATTCGGGATCGCCGGGCTTCGCCGGAAGCGGTCCACCGCCATTTCGGGCGGCGAGAAGCAGAGGGTCGCCCTGTCGCGCGCCATCGTCACCAAACCGAGGCTCCTGCTGCTGGATGAGCCGTTTTCAGCCTTGGACGAGGAAACCAAGGCAGCCGTATACAGCGAGTTCAGGCTGTTCAAGGAGCGTTTCCGCATTCCGACGATTTTGATTACGCACAGCGACGCCGAGAGCGAGATGTTTGGCGATCACAGGATCCATATGAAAGCGGGCGTGATCGTATG
Organism: Eubacteriales Family XIII. Incertae Sedis bacterium; assembly: GCA_031283865.1. Taxonomy (GTDB): domain Bacteria; phylum Bacillota; class Clostridia; order Peptostreptococcales; family Anaerovoracaceae; genus JAITLA01. The sequence goes on along the minus strand of JAITAX010000114.1, from coordinate 2,324 downwards.
AGCGGCCCTGTGGGTACGGCGGTCGGCGTCGTTCTCGCCGCCGGCTATTCCTCTCGCATGGGCGATTTCAAGGCCCTGCTCGACGTGGGCGGGCAGCCTGCGGCGGCGCGGCTGATCGACGCGCTTCGCGCGGGCGGCGCGGCGGATGTCGTGCTCGTGACGGGACACGCGCGGGAGCGGCTCGCGGAACTGATCGGCGCGCGCGGCGCGGTTGAAGCCTACAATGAACGCTTTGCGGACGGCATGTTCGCCTCTGTCAAGGCCGGCCTCACCAAGGCATTGGAAATAACGGGCGGACAAGCATCCGCCTTTTTGCTTTTGCCCGTGGATTGCCCCCTCGCGCCCGCTTCCGCGATCCGCGCCCTGCTCGACGCGCACCGAAAGCAGCCCGCGCGCTTCATCGTACCCTGCTATCGCGGCAAGAAAGGACACCCGCTTCTGATTCCGGCCGGTTTCCTGCCCGAGATACTGGCGCAGGAGGACGGAAACGGGCTCAAGGCCGTGACGGAGCGCTATGAGGATGAACTGCTGCGTCTCGAAACGGGCGACGAGGGCGTGGTGCTCGACATGGACGGCCCTGAGGGATATGCGGAAATTTGCGCGCATTGCGCGCGGATTCAGGCCGCGTCCGCGCCGGGCGCGGGCGTGCCGAGCGATCCGCGCGGCGCGATCAAAAGCTTCACGGGCAGAATTTTTTTGATTCGCCACGGGGAAACGCGCAGGCACGCCGAGGGGATCTTCCTCGGGCAGACGGATGTTCCCTTGTCAGACGCGGGACGGAAACAGGCCGCGGAGGCCGCAAGGGAACTTCTCGCGCACGGAGCGCAGGCCGAACGCATCTACGCGAGCGACCTTGCGCGCGCGGCGGAAACGGCCAAGATCCTCGCGACCGCTCTGCACGCGCGGCGCGGCGGCGCGCTGCCCGTCGTGGAATCCGACGCGCGGCTTCGGGAGATGCACCTCGGCGCGTGGGATGGGCGCTTCATCAGAGAGATCAAGGAACGCTTCCCGGAAGAGTACGCGCGACGCGGCGCGCGGCCCCTGACGTGGAAGCGCGGCCACGACGGAGAAAACTATTACGATCTGCGCTATCGCGCGGAGAAATGGCTGGCGGAGGTCCTGCCGGACGCGCGCGAACTCGTTGCGGTGACGCACGCCGGCGTGATCAAGGTGATCCGCGCGGCCTTTTCGGATCTGACGCCGGAAGCCGCGTGGTCGCAGGACATCCCGCGCGGCGCGGTGCTGCGGATAGATGTACGGAACGGCCGGGCGGAGTGAGCGAAAGGTCCGCGCGCCGCAGCCCCGGTTCATTCATGTGTCATTCGAGAATCGTCAAAATCTCGGAAAGCGCTTTCTTGGGCGGGCTCTTTTGATTTTCCTCCGGAATGCCGACCGAAATGAGCGCGGCCATGAAATAGTTGGGTTCATTGAAGCCGGCCTTTTCGCGCATAAGCGCCTCAATGCCCTCGTCCGCGTAGTTCGCGCTCGTGATCCAGCAGGAGCCGTAGCCGAGTTCGATCGCGCGCAGGGTCAGATGTTCGATGGCCGCGCCGAGACCCTGCATCCCCGGGTTCTTCTCCAGAATCAGCCAAGCCTTGTCGAGGTTCGCAAAATCCATCTCAAAATAGCCGCTCGGCTCGTACTGCTTCGCCATGACGACGAAGAGCAGCGGCGCCTCAAGGAAAAACAGCGTGAAGTTTCGCACGAAAGCGCGGAATTTGTCCGCGCGCGTCTTGTCGATCGCATCGGTGATGCGGCAGATTCGTTCATTCTCTTCCAAGATCGCGTCGCCGACCGCCCGGATCAGCTCGCGGTTCTTAATGGCGATGAAATGCCAGTGTTGCAGGTTCTTGCCCGACGGCGCCACGCGCGCGGCGTCGACCATCTTTTCGATGTCGGCGACGGGTATGTCGCCGGGTTTGTAGCGGCGTATGCTTTGCCGCTTTGCGATCAGTTCTGTAAATTCCATAAAAAGCCTTTCTTTTTTTTCGGGAGCAGTGCGCTTCGGTTACGGTTCCGGCACAGCCGCCGTTCAGCCGGCGGGCGGACAGGCCCAAGCGGGAATCCCTGCGGCCCGCAACGCGGCTGCGGTCGCTACGCGCTCGGCGGCCTTTTCCGCGGATGCCGGCAAGCGCTTTCCTTAGGCGCAATAAAACGGTTCACCCAACAGAATCATTATACGGGGCGCCGCGCGTATTGTCAAAGATATTCCGCGGGAAAGGCCGATTATGAGCGTTGGCGGCGGAACAGGCGGTGGAAAAGGAGTGACGCAAGGAGTGGCGCGAGATAGAAATTCAAAAAGTAGGTTGTTTTTTGCCTACAAA
>JAITAX010000284.1 GCA_031283865.1 Eubacteriales Family XIII. Incertae Sedis bacterium | reverse complement strand
CGGCTCGGGCGCTTCTACGCGGATTGCATCGAAGCGCATATCGCCGCCGGCGACATTGCGGGGGATGTGCGCGCGCTGTTCGGGCCGGCCTACAAGGGCATCCCGCTCGCCGTTTCCGCGGCCATAGCCCTGTCGGAGCGCGGACGGCCGATCTCCTACTGCTTCAACCGCAAGGAGGCCAAGGACCACGGCGAGGGCGGCGAGCTGGTGGGCTATCCCCCGCGAGACGGCGACAGGCTGCTGCTCGTGGAGGACGTCGTCACGGCGGGAACGGCGGTCAGGGAAATCCTGCCGATCCTGAAGCGGGCCGCAGACCTGCGCGTGGAGGGGCTTGTCGTTTCCGTGGACCGCATGGAGCGCGGCAAGGGCGACCGGTCCGCCGTCAGAGAGCTGCTTGAGGACTGCGGCATCAGAACCTTTCCGATCGTCACGATTGCGGACATCCGCGCCTTTTTGCACAGCGCGCCCGCGGACGCGGCCTTTCGCATCGACGATGATGTAAAAAAAAGGATGGATGATTACTTCGCGAAATATTGTGCCGACGCCCGTTCAATGGTACAATAGAGAGGAACGCGACATTGCCTCGACAAATCATTAAAAAAAAAGGATAGAAATATATGGCGTTTACACACCTGCATGTGCATACGGAATACAGCCTTTTGGACGGCGCCGCGCGCATCGGCGATCTGATTGCCCGCGCGAAAGAACTGTCCATGGACGCTGTAGCCATTACCGACCACGGCGTCATGTTCGGCGTGATCGAGTTTTATGAAGAGGCCAAAGCGAACGGCATCAAGCCGATCATCGGCTGCGAGGTCTATACGGCCATGCGCTCCATGTGCGACAAGGATTCCGAACGCGACAAAAAACAGGGCCATCTCGTGCTGCTCGCGAAGAATATGACGGGCTATCGCAACCTGATAAAGCTCGTTTCCGAGGCCTACATACGGGGCTTTTATTACAAGCCGCGCGTGGACAAGGAACTGCTGCGCAGCCACGCGGAGGGCTTGATCGCCCTTTCGGGCTGCCTTGCGGGCGACGTGCAGCGCAAGCTGCTCGAAAGCAATTACGAGGGCGCGAAACGGGAGGCGCTCGCGTTTGAGGAAATCTTTGGCAAAGGCAATTTCTATCTGGAATTGCAGGACCAAGGGCTTGCGGAGGAGCGGCGGATTCTGCCCGATCTGCTGCGCCTGCACGAGGAAACGGGCATACCCGTCGTCGCCACGAATGATGTGCACTATGTGAACCGTGAGGACGCCGCCGCGCAGGACGTGCTGCTCTGCATACAGACGCGCAAGCGCATCGACGACGAGGATCGGCTGCGCTTCCAAAGCGATCAGTTCTATCTCAAGTCGGAGGCGGAGATGGCGGCGCTCTTTCCGGACCTGCCCGAGGCGCTGGCTAATACGCAGCGGATTGCGGACGCGTGCAATCTCGAATTTAGATTCGACGAGCTGCACCTGCCGGAATTTCACGCGCCGGACGACGCGGAGAACGCGGACTACCTGCGGGCGCTCTGTGAAGAGGGCCTGCGACGCCGCTACGATGAAGTCACACCCGCGCTTGCGGACCGCCTCGCGTATGAGTTTTCCACCATTGAGAATATGGGCTATGTGGAGTATTTTCTGATCGTGTGGGACTTCATCCGCTATGCCCGCGACCGCGGCATCGTGGTCGGCCCCGGGCGCGGCTCGGCGGCGGGCAGCTTGGCCGCGTATGCCCTGCGTATCACGGACATCGATCCGATTGAGTACAACCTGATCTTCGAGCGTTTTTTGAACCCCGAGCGCATCAGTATGCCCGACATCGACATAGACTTCTGCTATGAGCGGCGCGGCGAGGTGATCGATTACGTCATCGAGAAATACGGCGCCGACACGGTCGCGCGGATCATCACCTTCGGCCGCATGAAAGCCAAGGCCGTCGTGCACGACGTCGGCCGTGCGCTGAACATGACATATTCGGAGACGAAAGTGATCGCGAATATGATTCCCCGCGACCTCAATATGACGCTCAAGTTGGCTATGGAAACGAATCCCGACCTGCAGCGCGCCTACAGCGGCGACGAGCGCGTGCGCAGGCTGATCGACACGGCGAAGACGCTCGAGGGGATGCCGCGGGATGCCTCCACGCACGCGGCCGGCGTCGTAATCTCGAAGAAAAGCATCGACGAGTACGTACCCCTCTACAACTCCGACAAGGGCATCAGTACGCAGTTCCCGATGGGGACCATTGAGAAGCTCGGCCTCCTAAAGATGGACTTTCTCGGCCTGCGCAACCTCACCGTCATCCGCGACGCGCTGAGCCTCATTGAGCAAAACCACGGCGTTTCCATCGATTTCTCGCGCATGAAGCCGGACGATCCCAAGGTGTTCGAGCTGATCGGCAGCGGCAACACGCAGGGCGTTTTTCAGCTGGAAAGTTCGGCGGGCATGACCCGGTTCATGAAAGAACTGAAGCCGGACTGTTTCGAGGACGTCGTGGCGGGCATAGCCCTCTACAGACCCGGTCCCATGGCGTCCATTCCCATATATATTAAAAACAAAAAAAATCCCAAGAAAGTAAAATACGCGCATGAACGTCTCGCTCCCATATTGGACGTCACCTACGGCTGTATGGTCTATCAGGAGCAGGTAATGCAGATTGTCCGCGATTTGGCCGGCTATACCTACGGGCAGAGCGATATGGTGCGGCGCGCGATGAGCAAGAAGAAGATGGACGTCATGCTGCGCGAAAAGGAGAAGTTCATCTTTGGCGAGCTGGACGGGGACGGCGCCGTGAAAGTGGAGGGCTGCGTCCGGCGGGGCGTACCCGAGGCGGCGGCGCGGGATATATTCGATCAGATGATCAGCTTCGCGGAATACGCTTTCAACAAGTCCCACGCGGCGGCCTACGCGGTGCTCACCTACCGGACGGCCTATCTCAAGGCTTACTATCCCGCAGAATTTATGGCCGCGCTCATGACGAGCATGATGGGCGACACGGCGCAGGTCGCGAAATACGTGCGCAACTGCGCGGAGATGAACATAGAGGTGCTGCCGCCCGACATCAACGAGAGCGAAAAGAAGTTCAGCGTCAAGGACGGCAAGATTCGATTTGGGCTGCTCGGCGTCAAGAACGTCGGCGAGGGTGCGATCGACGCGATCATAAAGGCGCGGGAGGAGAGAGGCGCGCCCAAGTCCATCTTTGAATTTATAAGCAACGTGAACATCGCGGAGATCAACCGCAAGGCCGTCGAGAGCCTGATCCTCGCCGGCGCGTTGGATTCTTTGGATCCCAACCGCGCCGCGCACATCGCGGTCTACGAGAAGCTCATGGATTCCGCGCAAAACAGCGCGCGCAAGACGGCCCCGGGCCAGTTGTCGCTGTTTCAGCTCAACGACGCGGAGATGCGCAGCGCCGCCGACAGCGAAAAACTGCCGCTCGTGGAGGATTTCTCAAAGCCGGAGCGCATGGCGCGCGAAAAGGAAATGCTCGGCATCTACCTGACGGGCCATCCGCTGTCGGACCGCAGCTTCATCATCGATAGGGTGTCGAACATCACGACGGACGAGATCGCCCATTTTCGCGACAACCGGGACCTGCGGGACAATATGGAAACGCTGATGGTCGTAATCATCAACCGCAAGAAGACGCAGATCACGAAGAGCGGCAAGCTCATGGCCTTTCTGGAAATAGAAGACCTGTTCGGCGGCGCGGAGGTGATCGTCTTTCCGAAGACATACGAGAAATACGCGCAGGCCGTCTTCGAGGATTCCGTCGTGGTGCTGCGCGGCAGATTGGACTTCAAGGACGAGGACACGCCAAAGATCATCGCGGAGAAGATCACGCCCGTGGACGTGGCGGAGGAGTTCTATCGCCGCAAGGAGCGCGAAACGGCGGCGCAGGCCGCGATGTAGCGCCGGCCTTGCGGGCCGCGGCCCCGCGTTCGTGCCGTTTGCGCTTTTGGGTCGGTCTTTTTGTACCGTCCGCGCCGGTTTCGCGCAAAAAGATTGCAAAATGCGCGAAAGTCGTTGTTATGCCGGGAAAAGGTGCTATAATGAATGTATACTTGATAGCACAAGGAGGATTTTACTTATGAAACGAATCGGGGTATTAACCAGCGGCGGCGATTCGCCGGGTATGAACGCGGCCATCCGCGCCGTCGTGCGCGGTGCCATCTACAACAACATGGAGATATACGGAATAGAGCGGGGCTATGAGGGCCTGATCGCGGGCGATATCAAGGAGCTTTCGGTATCCTCGGTTTCGGATATCATCCAGCGCGGCGGCACCATGCTGCGCACGGCGCGCAGCACGCATTTCATGGAGCCGGAGGGCTTCAAGCGCGCCATCGATATGCTGGAGAATTTCGAGATAGAGGGGCTTGTCGTGATCGGCGGCGACGGTTCCCTGAAAGGCGGTCTCAACATATCGCGGACCGGCGTGGCCGTGATCGGGCTGCCCGGCACCATAGACAACGACCTGCCGTACACGGATTTTACGATTGGCTTCGACACCTCGGTCAATACCGTGCTGCAAGCCATCGGCAACATCCGCGACACCTCGTCGTCGCATGAGCGCAGCACGGTCATCGAGGTGATGGGCCGCAGCTGCGGCGATATCGCCCTCTACGCCGGCCTCTGCGGCGGCGCCGAAACGGTGCTGATCCCCGAGCTTGAACCCAACATCAACGCGATCTGCCGCAAGCTGATACAGGGCAAGAACAGAGGCAAGCTGCACAGCATTATCATCAAGGCAGAGGGCGTACCCATCACGACGCAGGAATTGGCGGACCTCATACACGAACGCACGGGGCTTGACACGAAAGTGGTCGTGCTCGCCTACATCCAGCGCGGCGGTTCGCCGACCGGCCGAGACAGGATGCTCGCGAGCCGCATGGGCTATAAGGCCGTCGAACTCCTGCGGGACGATTCAACGAGCCGCGCCGTCGGCATCCGCGGAACGGAGATCGTGCACTACGATCTGGCGGACGCGCTGCAGATGACGCGCGAATACAACAGCGATATAAACGATCTGGCGGAAATACTGTCAATCTGATCGCCAAAGGAGATCTGTAATAGAATGAATGAAAAACGCACAAAGCTGATCTGTACAATCGGCCCCGCCTGCGCGGACAGGGAGATTCTGCGCAATATGATGCTGGCCGGCATGGACGC
>JAITAX010000045.1 GCA_031283865.1 Eubacteriales Family XIII. Incertae Sedis bacterium | reverse complement strand
GCATTCAAGAGGGTAATTTGGTGGGAGTCGCCGCCGGCATGTGTCTGACCGGAAAGATTCCGTATATCCATACCTTTGCGCCCTTTGTCACGAGACGCGCTTATGATACCACATTTGTTTCCGGCGCTTACGCGAAATTGAATATCCGTTTGACCGGATCCGATCCGGGCGTTACGGCGGCGTACAACGGGGGTACGCACATGGCATTTGAAGATGTCGGCATCATGAGAAACATCCCGGATATTACAATTATTGATATAACGGACGGGACTATGCTGCGGGATGCAATCCTGCAAAGCGCCGAAACTTACGGTATGTTCTATTTTCGCTTCGCGCGCGGACGAACAGCCGCCGCCGTATACGAAGACGGGCATCGGTTTGTCTTCGGCAAAGCCAATGTGTTATCGGAGGGCGAGGATGTCAGCATAATCGCCTGCGGCATAATGGTGGAAAAGGCTTTGGAGGCGGCCTCCGTCCTGAAGGAAAAAGGCATATCGGCGCGTGTGGTGGATATCTATACCATCAAGCCGATCGACAGGCAATGTATACTGCGCTGCGCCGCGGAAACGGGCGCCGTCGTGACGGCGGAAAACCACAGCGTAATCAACGGTCTGGGCAACGCCGTGGCGGCTGTGTTGGCAACGGAAAGCCCCTGTCCTTTGGGAATTGTCGGCGTACAGGATAAATTCGGTGAGGTGGGCGACGAAGATTACCTGATTGAACGTTTTCGTTTGAGGACCGAAGATATTGTCAGCTGCGCGTTACATACTATTGCAAAGAAAAACAAAAAGGTACAGGATCTTTAGCCGCATGTTGTCCATCCAAAGACGCAACGAAATCAAAAATAAATTATGGGCGCAGCGCAGCGTGACGGTATCCGAATTGGCGGAGCATTTTAACGTCAGCAGAGAAACGATTCGCCGCGATTTTGACGCTTTGGAAGCGGAGGGTTTCCTAACCAAGGCATATGGCGGCGCGATGTTGAAAAAGCGCGTAAAATCCGAAGCGAACTACGAAGTGCTGTCCGAGATTTTTGTGGAAAACAAACAAAGGATCGCCAAAAAGGCCGCGGACTTTATCTACCCCGGAGAATGTATTTTTTTGGATTGCTCCACAACCGTAATGCGTCTCGTACATGAAATAAAAGAGCGTTCGCTGATAGTGATTACCAATTCGTTTAAGGTCTTGCAGGAGCTGACCGAATCCTCCAACATAAAGCTGATCTCGATAGGCGGTGAATTGAATTTAAAGACCTATGCGTTCGAGGGACGACTGGCGGAGCAATACATTTCTCATTTTCATCTGGACAAGGCGTTTATATCCTGCCGCGCGTTGTCCATACAAAAGGGCCTGAGCGATAAGGACGAAGAGGAAGCGTGGATACATCGGGCGGTAATCGAAAACGCCAACGCGGTATACCTGTTGGCGGATCACAACAAGTTCGACAAGGTTACGTTTATGCGCATCTGCGATTTTGACAATATCACGGGCGTAATCACGGATTTTAAATTGCCCGAAGAGTGGAAAGAATTTTTTCATTCGAAGAACATAGCTTTTTATGAATGCGGTGCGCTCGACATGGGGAAAGACCTTGAAATATAGTTTTGGATCAATGTATTCTATGATTTGTATGCTGACGGGCGAAGCTTCGCGTCTGCCGGCGCATTGAAATGCACTTCGCGCAAGTCAGGACACGAACGCATGGGCGCCGGCCGATAATCGGAAAGGAGAAGCAAGACAATGAAAGATTTTGTGTTCAGGCTGCCGACAAAGGTGATCTTCGGACTCGGCAAGGCAAAGGAAATCGGAGAGATCTGCAAAGAGATGGGTGCCCGGAGGGCCTTTGTAATCACGGGGCCGAACATCGGAAAATCCCGGCTGCTCACCGAGATCAAGGAATCGATCGAAGCGTCCGGCGTCGACTGCGTCACCTACGACAAGACGGCCTCCGATCCGTCGGTGGAGTTGACGGATGAGGTCGCGGCGGTCGTCCGCAAGAGCAAGGCGGACGTACTGATCGCGCTCGGCGGCGGAAGCCCCATCGATCTCGCAAAGGCCGTCGCCATGCTGCAGACAAACGATGGCTCCGTTCGCGACTATCTGTTCGGCGGCGGCAAAACCGTGACAAAGCCGGCCATGCCGCTCATCGCGATCCCGACCACGGCGGGTACGGGCAGCGAGGTGTCCGCGGCCTCCGTTATCACGGATTTGCAGAAGAAGATCAAGCTGTCCGTCACCCACGACAAGATCATACCGCAGCTCGCGCTCGTGGATCCCCTGCTGCATACGGGTATGCCGCCGTCGATCACGGCTTCGACCGGCATGGACGCGCTGACGCACGCAATCGAATCCTACACCTCCCTGAACGCGGAACCCGTCAGCGACGCGCTCGGGCTTCACGCGATCAAGCTGATCGGACAAAATCTGCGAACAGCCGTCGCAAACGGCCAAAACCTCGAAGCGCGGGCGAATATGGCGATCGCCGCGCTGCTCGCGGGCGCGGCTTTCGCGAACGGCGGGCTGGGCGTCGTCCACGGCATAGCGCAGGCCCTCGGCGGTCTGCACCACACTGCGCACGGCATAGCGAACGGCGTGATCCTGCCCTACGCCATGCAGCGAAACTGCGTGGGAAACCTCGACAAGTTCAGGGATATCGCCGTCGCCCTCGGGGAGAACGTCGAGGGGCTGAGCCTGCGGGAAGCGGCTTGCGCGTCCGCCCACGCGGTATACGATCTGCTGACGGACATACAGGCACCCGCCTCGCTCCCCGCAATCGGGATCGGGCGCGCGGACTTCCCGCCCATCATCGAGGGCACGATGGGCTTTCGTCTGCTCGCGATCAATCCCTGCAAGCTGATCGAACGCGATATAGAGGGAATATTGGAGGCGGCGCTGTCGGGGAAGCTGCAGAATGCCTATTGAGCGCCGGGTGAGCGCCGGGTGAGCGCCGGATGAGCGTCAATGTTTTCCTTGACAGGCGCGCGCACAGGTGTATAATGAATTAAACGCAGATGTAAAACCAAATACGCGGGGCGCCGGATGTTTCCGGCTGAGACGGGGCTGATCGAGGCTTCGGACCCTTAGGGCCTGTTCAGGCCCTTATACCTGATCCGGATAATGCCGGCGTAGGAAAACTGTTCTCTTTTTCGCCGCCGGTATACGCCGGGGGCCTTTTTTTATGGGTTTTGAACGGAGGCGAGGATGAAAAACGTGCTGAGCATCGCGGGTTCCGATCCGAGCGGCGGCGCCGGGGTGCAGGCCGATCTCAAGACCATGTGCGCGCTGGGCGTCTACGGCATGACCGCCGTCACGGCTGTCACGGTGCAGAACACGCAGGAGGTCCGCGACGTGCGGGAGATCGAAGCGCCCATCGTCGCGGCCCAGATCGAGGCGGTGTTCGACGACATACGCGTGGACGCCGTCAAGGTGGGCATGGTTTCGAGCGCGGAGATCATACGCGCGATCCGAGCCGCTCTGACGGGGCTGTGCGCGCGAAACATCGTGATTGACCCCGTGATGGTGTCGAAGAGCGGCTACCGTATCCTGCGCGAGGACGCGACGCTCGCCCTGCGCGAGCTGATTGCCATCGCCGACGTCACGACGCCGAACATCCCGGAGGCCGAGATCCTCTGTGGATTTCCGATTGAGACGGAGGCCGACATGCGCAGGGCCGCTGCGTCGATTGCGGCTGTCGGCGCGAAGAGCGTGCTCATCAAGGGCGGCCATCTCTCGGGCGAGGACGCGGGGGATTTGCTGCTCGCGGACGGCACTTTCACCCTGCTGCGCGCGCCGCGCATACGGACCAAGCACACGCACGGAACGGGCTGCACGCTCTCCTCGGCCATCGCCTGCCGGCTCGCGTTCGGGGACGGAATCCCGGCGGCGGTCCGTGCGGCCAAGGACTATATCACGCAGGCCATCGAGGACGCCTACGCGGTCGGAAAGGGCATCGGTCCCGTCGGGCATATGGCGGCGCTCTACCGCCGCGCCGGCGTGGGGTTTAAGTAATACCAAACAGGGGGGATTATGAGAAAACCGACTATGCTGCTGCTCTGGATAGGCGCGGCGGTATCCATCTCGGAGATCTTCACGGGCGGCCTGCTCGCGCCGCTGGGCCTCGGCAAGGGGTTTGCGGCCATCGTGACGGGCCATCTCATCGGCGTCGCGCTGCTGGCTTTCGGCGGCCGCGTATCCTTTGAGCGCGGCGAAAACGCGATGGGCGCGGTCGCGCTGTCTTTCGGCGGCACGGGCGGCAAGCTTGTGG
>JAITAX010000019.1 GCA_031283865.1 Eubacteriales Family XIII. Incertae Sedis bacterium | reverse complement strand
TTCAATATCCCCGCGAACACGCGCTTGAACGCGGCGTCGAAGCCCTTGGTCGGCTCGTCCAGAAGCAGGATGCGCGGCCGCAGCAGCAGCACTTTCGCGAGCGCCGCGCGCTGCTGCTCACCGCCCGACAGATCGTAGGGATGGGAAGAAAGCAGCCCCTCCAAGCGGCACAGCGCGGACACATGGGCGATCCGCTTTTGCTTTTCCTCCTTGTTAAGCTTCAGACCGGAGAGCATTTCCAGCAAATCGGCCTCGACGGTCTTCTGCACGAACAGCGCCTGCGGGTTCTGCGGCAGGACGCCGAGCAACCCGGAAAACAGGCGTTCCCGCAGGTTTTCGAGGGCCTCACCCTCGATGCGAACCTTGCCGCGATACGGCTTGTTGACGCCCGCGATCAGCGACAGCGCCGTCGTCTTGCCCGTGCCGTTGCCGCCGAGGACAGCCGTGATCGTTCCGCTGTACGCCTTGAACGACAAGCCCTTAATCACGTCGGGGTCCCCTTTTTCGTAGCGAAACCACAGGTCGTCCAGCTCCACGGCGGGCGGACCCTCGGGCGTTCGGCTCGCGGTTTTCGCTTCCTGCGCGCGGATGCGCGCGCCGTCCGCCGCCAAGCGGTTCAGCCAATCCCGTCCCTCGCGAACCGTGACGGGACACGCGGAGGCCGCACCGTCCGCGCCGACGGCGGCCCATATGCGCATGGGTACGGGCATGGCATAGAACATCCCATGCCCGCTTTCCTTTAGCGCAGCGCCGACCGCGGCGGGGCCTCCGTCCGCGATGATCCGGCCCTCTTCCATGACGACAACGCGGTCGCAGAGCGGAAAGACCTCCTCCGGCCTGTGCTCGCTGAGGATCACGCCAATGCCCAATTCTCGGTTTATTTTTCCTATGATAGAAATAAACTCGGAAGCCGCGATGGGATCGAGCCGGCTCGTCGGTTCGTCGAGAAGCAGAACCTCGGGGTGCATCGTCATGACGGACGCGAGGTTTAAAAGCTGCTTCTGCCCGCCGGACAGCTCCGTCACATTCTTGTAAAACCACGTCTGTATCCCGAAGAACGACGCCATTTCCGCGACGCGCAGGCGAATCTCCTCCTGCGGCGTGCCGAGGCTCTCAAGGCCGAAAGCCAATTCGTGCCACACCTTGTCCGTAACGATCTGGTTCTCCGGGCTCTGCATGACGAAGCCAATGCGTTCGCTCTGCGCCCGCCGGTCCAGCGCGGCAATCGGCACGCCGTCGAAGAACACCTCGCCGCTCCGCGCGCCGTGCGGCGCGAGGACGGGTTTCAACTGCCGCAGCAGCGTCGTCTTGCCGCAGCCGGACGCGCCGCAGAGCGTCAGGAACTCCCCCTGCCTTACGGTCAGACACAGGCCGTCCAGCGCGGGCCTTTCGCGCGTGGGATAGGTGAATGTCAGATTTTCGATTCTATATCGCTCCACAAAGTCCTCGCATTTGTAAATTCATTCCGCAGCAGATCGATGTACATTTCCACAAGCGGATTTTCCTCATCCTTATGCCACACCCCGAGCAAGACCTCGCTCCTGTCTATGGGATACTGCATCAGGGACCGCCCGCCCATCGCCATGCGGCTGTTGATCGCGCCTATGACGACGCCGTGTCCCAATTCCGCGTAGGTGTAGGCGGAATCCCTGTCCGGAACCACCAGAATCCGTGAGGGGGACAAGCCCCACAGCTTGATTTCGCGGTCGAGGCGATCATTGAACTCGTTCACGCTCTCGTTTTCAAAGGAGTCGATAATCAAAGGCTCGCTCAGAAAATCCCTGTATGTGGCATTCTCGTTCACGCCCGGATAATCCACCGACAGCATCAGGTACTGCGGCATGAGGATCATGGGCGCGGCATTGTACCGCTCGCTTTGCAGCAGGAATCTTTGATTGATTAAGATCATTTCAAGCTGCCGGCCTTGCAGCATCCCGTTCAAAACGGAGGGGCAGTACCTGTTTCCCTCGAGGAGGATGCCGGGAACGACGTCCCTGAGCCGCTTCAGGGCCTCATGCAGGGCCGGGCCGAAGTCCAAGTTTCGCTGATAGCCCACATGCAGCCTCACGTCGCGCAAGTCCCGCTGCTTGAGCGATTGCACGGCGGCCCGGAACTCGTCCGCCATCCGCGAGAGCTTTTCGAAGAGAACCTTGCCCTCCGCGGTCAAGCTCACGGTTCTGGAATTGCGAACGAAGAGCGGAAAGCCCAAGTAGTGCTCGAACGCCGAGATGTTCTTGCTCACGGCCTGCTGCGTCATGTACAAAATCTTGGCCGTATGGGTAAAACTGAGCGTCTTTGCGAGCGACAAAAAACAATTGATCTTCGTTTCGTCCAACATAAGCCATCCTCCGACAACGCCACCCGTTTAATAGTATACAATAAATGCGGCGCGAAGCGAAGATATTTATTTTTGGCGGGGTTTGACTTGGCAGGGTTTGCCCGTATTTGCGGGAAGCGGGCTTTGCGCCGGTCCTTGCGTGCGCCGCCTGCCGATTCACAACCTCTAATTGTTAATAAAAATGCCGATAGTTGTTTCCGTTTTCCCCCGCTGTCTTTTATAATTAAGAAGATGAACATTCCGATTACCGCAGATATCGATATTGTGAGAACGAACAAGCGATGGGGAGGCGCGCGGATTTGAGCGACAAATTTAAACCCGACAAGCAGAGTGTAATCAGCTTCAGCCTTATGGGACCCGAGAGCGGCGGGCTGTGCCTCGTGGATTCGACGGACGGCAGGATCACGCGCATCAGGCCCTATCACTACGACGCGGAACACGCGGAAAAATACTGCAATCCGTGGAAGATCGAGGCGCGCGGCAAGACTTTCGTCCCGCCGATGCGCGTCATGACGACGCACTTCGGCCTCGGCTACAAGAGCCGCGTATACTCGCCCAACCGCGTGAAATATCCGCTGAAGCGCGTGGACTGGGACCCCAAGGGGGAGCGCAATCCGCAAAACCGCGGCAAGAGCGGTTACGTGCGCATCTCCTGGGACGAGGCCGCGCAGCTCTGCGCCGACGAGCTGCTTCGCATGAAAGAAACCTACGGTCCCGAGGCCGTGCTGTGCGAATCGGACATGCACGGCGAGGGCAAGAACGTGTCCCCCAGCCACGGCTGTCCGAACCGGATGCTGTCGCTTCTGGGCGGATACACGCTGCAGATGCGCAACATGGATTCGTGGGAGGGCTGGTATTGGGGCGCCAAGCACGTCTGGGGCTGCGAGCCCGTGGGCGAGCAGACGCCGCAGGCCAACCTGATCCCGGACATGGCTAAGCATTCGGATATGCTGCTGTTCTGGGGCTGCGACCCCGAGGTGACGCCCCTCGGCTTCGGCATGCACCTGCCGAGCCGCCTGTGCTACTGGTTTACCGAATTGGGCATCAAGCAGGTCTACATCTGCCCCGACCTCAACTACGGCGCGGCGGTCCACGCCGACAAGTGGATCCCGATCCTGCCCAATACGGACGCGGCCCTGCAGCTCGCGATTGCGTACATTTGGCTTACCGAGGGGACCTACGACAAGGCCTATATCGCAGACCACACCTACGGCTTCAACAAGTTCGCGGATTACGTCATGGGCAAGGAGGACGGCGAAGCCAAGACGCCAAAATGGGCCTCGGAAAAAT
>JAITAX010000286.1 GCA_031283865.1 Eubacteriales Family XIII. Incertae Sedis bacterium | reverse complement strand
CCTGTTATTGAGAATATTTACATATATCGGTTATGATTACAAAAGTATGCGGGTTACCGTTCGCTCGTAAAGCCTGATCCGTACTGCAATTTCGGCCATTTGAGAGATGGGGACAGCCTATGGAACAGTTTCGTGAATTTAAATTCAACAAACACAGATGAGTTCCCGGCGCATTCCCTGTATCGCTGCCGCCGAAAAACGTATGCGGTCGAAGCGGCGGACCGGCCGAAAACACGGCGGAAAGTTTTCTGCGGCGGGTTTCCGCGCAGGACCGGCAAAGCGCTGCGGCGCCGATCTTCATGCACGAAAGCGAACGCGCTTATCGCACGCAGCCGCCGTTGGCCTCGATGGTGGCGCCCGTCACAAAGGAGGCCTCGTCCGATGCGAGCCATGCGGCGACGTCCGCGATCTCCCGCGGTGAACCGGCCCGGCCGAGGGGTATGCCCTCTTCGAGCTTGCGAAACATCGCGGGGTTGTCGCGCGCGAGGTCCGTCGCCACGAGGCCCGGCGCCAGATTGTTGAGCCTGACGCCGCAGACCGCGTACTCCTTGGCCAAGCAGCGCGTAAGATGCTCCATGCCGGCCTTTATGAAGCAGTACAGCGGTTCATGCGGCGTCGAAAGCGTGGCGTCGATGGACGTGACATTGATTACGTTGCCCGATTTCTGCCTGCGCATGATCGGCAGGACCTCCCACATGGCGTAGATGCCGCCCAGCGCGTCCGTATCCACGAGACGCCGCCAGTCCTCGACCGTGGCCGCCTCGAACGGGATATTGCCCAGCACACCCGCGTTGTTCACGAGGATGTCCACGCGTCCGTAGCGCTCCATAACCGCCGCGACCAGCGCTTTGACGTCCTCGCCGCGCGTTACGTCGGTCCTGACAAAGACGGCCTCGCCGCCGTTCTCGACGATCCTGCGGCGGTTTTGCTCGCCGAGCTTCGTGCGGCGGCCCGCCAGCGCCACGCGCGCGCCCTCGCGCGCGAAGCGTTCTGCGATGGCCTCGCCTATTCCCGAGGTCGCGCCC
Organism: Eubacteriales Family XIII. Incertae Sedis bacterium; assembly: GCA_031283865.1. Lineage (GTDB taxonomy): Bacteria > Bacillota > Clostridia > Peptostreptococcales > Anaerovoracaceae > JAITLA01. Next base: position 6,477 of record JAITAX010000286.1, on the reverse strand, counting down.
GTTACGATTGCGACGCGGTCTGCAAGCTTTCCTTTCATTCAGTGCCTCCTATCTGTCGTAGGCCGCGGCCAGAATGTCCGATACGTCCGCCGCCGTCACGGGGCGCGGGGAGAAGTGAAAGGGCATCGCCTCCATGATGGCGGGAACGGCGGCAAGGACCTCCTCTTTCGATTTCACGAAATCGGAAAGCTTCGGAAAGCCGATGTCCCTGTAGAGCGCGGCGATCCTGTCGCGCGCGGCGGCGCCGATCATTTCGGCCGGCGCGTCCTCGGGCGGCGTCGCGCCCAAGAGGCGCACAACCCTCGCGATGCGGTCCGGGATGACGGGCGCGAGAAAATGCAGAGCCTCGGGCAGGGTCATGGCGCAGGCCGTGCCGTGCGGCATATGAAAGATCATGCCCAAGGTGAGTCCGATCTCGTGGGGGACGTTGCAGAACGGCCCCATGATCGAGAGGCCGGCCAGCGTCGCGGCCAGCTGCAAGCCCTCACGCGCTTCCGCGTCCGCGCCGTTCTCTGCGGCCCGCGTCAGATTCGCGCCGATCAGCTCGATGGCCTTTTCCGCAAGGACGTCGCTGATCGCGTTGTGTTCTGCGGACGTGAAAGCCTCTATCGCGTGGCAGAGCGCGTCCGCAGCCGTCGTCACGGTGACGGCTGCGGGCAGGCCGACCGTGAGTTCCGGGTCCACGATGCCGAGGTCCGTCGCGCAGGGTACATTCTGCTTGCAGTTGTTCTTCGTATCCGTAATCACGCCGCCCGGCGTGGCCTCGCTGCCGGTCCCGGCCGTCGTCGGAATCACGATGATCGGCTTCATCTCGCCCGTATCCGGCCGGATATCCTCGTGCGCGAGGTAATACCTTGAGATCGGAGGCGGATTCGTCAGCAGGACTTTCGCGCCCTTTCCCGTGTCGAGGGAGCTGCCGCCGCCGACGGCCACCACGCCGTCCACGTTCGCCTCCCGGCCGATCGCGGCGGCCTCTTCGATCGTATAGTCCGGCGGGTCTGGGAGTACGCCGTCGTAGCAGACGGTTTCGATGCCGGCCTCCCGGATGGAGTTCAGTATGCGGTCGACGATGCCGGCGGCCTTTACCCCCTTGTCGAAGACCACGAGGACCTTTTTGCAGCCGAGCGCGCGCAGCTCCGCCCCGGTTCGCGCGGATACGCCGGGGCCGAACAGGATGGGATTGCGGCTTGCGAGGAATGTGGATGTCATAAGCGTACCTCCTTTGTGTTTAGGGGACCCCCTTACTCGTAGCAGCCCTCCGTCGACTTAATCAGCGCGGCGAACTGCGCTTCGTCGTGGCCGTACCACAGCAGCGCGTTCTCGTCTTTCGCGCGCCGGACGATGCGCCGGACGGTCCGGATGAAGCCCTCTCTGTCGCAGACGTTTCCGGGCAGCCGCACGGGCGGCCCCGCGTTCTCGCGATTGTAGACCGCGTCGCCCGCCAAGAGGACCTTGCCCGTCTTCGACAACTCCACGAGCAGGCCCAGCATACCGAAAGAATGCCCCGCGCCGAAATTCAGGACGCGCACGCCGGGCAGGATCTCCCGCTCGGGCTCCTCGGCCGGGATCAGGGTCCAGCGCAGCCCCAAGGAGATCCAGAACGCGATGTCGCCGTTCGAACCCGCCGAAGCGTCGTTCAGCGCGTACAACTTCACGCGCTGCGTAAATTCATCCTCATGAACGAAAAATTCCGCATTTTGAAATAATTCGAGATAGCCCGAATGGTCGGCGTGCAGGTGCGAAACCACGACGCGGCGGATGTCCGCGGGTCTCACGCCGAGCGCCGCGAGGCGGCTTTCGATGTGATCCTCGGGCCGCATTGTGAAGTCCTTGAAGATCATCGGGTGCTGCCGTTTTTCGTCCGTATGGCAGCCGGCGTCCAGCAGCAGCGGGCCGTCCGGATGTTCGATGAGCACGCTGAAGATCGGCGCGGTCTGCAGCTCGGACGGGTCGGCGTCGGCGACGGAATTTGTCTTGGGCCCGACCAGCTTGCCGTTCTCGAGGACGTACAGTTTGATGTGCGCCATGTCAGCGCGCCCTGTTGTCTATGGCGGGCTTGATTTCCCGGCCCGCCTGCATATCCGTCAAGGCTTCGTTGATCTCCTCGAGCGCGTAGGTCCGGCTCACGATGTCGCCCAGCGGGTACTTGTCCTTGCGCGACTTTATGAATTGGAGCGCCTTGTAGAAGTGGTGGATCACGGCGCCGCCGCTGCCGATGATCTGCATGTTTTTCTGCACGAGGGAATAGGGCGTAAACGGTATCTCCGCGGGGGAGGTCTGGCCCACGACGAGATAACGGCCTCCTTTCTGCACGAGGTCCACGCCCTCGGCAAAGGCGGGCGCGAAGCCCGAGCATTCGATGACGAGTTCGGGGCCGCGCCCGTTCGTAAGCGCGTAGATCAGCTCCTTGCGCGCGGCGTGTTCTTTCACCTCGTCGATGTTTATGATGTGATCGGCGCCCCAGCGCTTCGCCAGCGCCAAGCGTCCCGCGGGCGCGCCGACGACGATCACTTGCCCCGCGCCGCTCTCCTTGGCGAGCAGGGCGGCGTACAGGCCCACGGGTCCCGCGCCCTGTATGACCGTCGCGTCGGCAAGCCCGACGCCGTTGAGCTTCTCAAAGGCCGCCACGACGCTGCGAAAGGCGCAGGCGACGCCGATGGATTCCTCTTCGCTGATCCCGTCCGGTATCTTCACGACTTTCGTGCGCGGGATGACGTATTCATATTCCGCGAAGCCGCCCATCAGCTTCTCCGGCGGCGCCATGCCGTAGCCGATGCGATGCTCGCAGAGCATGGGTTTGCGCGCGATCTCGCAGTAGTAGCAGTCGTAGCAGTCCGCGTGCGCCCATAGGATGCGGTCGCCCTCTCGCAGAGGCTCCCCCGCGGCGTCATGCACGCGTCCGCGCCCGAGCGCGACGATGCGGCCGATGGTTTCATGCCCCATGATGTAGGGCGTCGGTGCCTTGATGCCCATTCGCCCGTGCCAAATATGCAGATCCGATCCGCATATGCCGGCCATCTCCACTTTCACGAGGATTGCGCCGTCCTCGATTGCGGGTACGGCGACTTCTCTGATTTCAAGCGGCTTTCCGTAATCGGGCAGCACGGCTGCCTTGCAGGTTTTCGGTATTGTCATTAGAGGGACCGTCCTTTCTTGGGCGCGCGGTTTCGTTTCGAAGCCTTGCGCGACAATGCTTGCGCCGGCGATGGGGATAATTTTATTACCTTTTATAATTTTAGTTTTTATGCGCGGCCTTGTACAATAAGAATAATTAATGAAAATATATGTATATCTTTTATGAATGTGCGGAGAATTTGTAATATACTAAAACTGTGCATTTCATTTCCGGCAATCCGCCAAAATTGTTCCAACACCGAGAACAGCAAAGAGGAGGGATTTCAGCATGTACAAATCCACACCGATCAAAAACATGACCGACGCCTTTGACGTGTCGGGAAAAAATGTGATCGTGACGGGCGGAAATCGGGGCATCGGCCTCGGAATCTCCGCCGCGTTTGCACAGAGCGGCGCGAACGTGGCCATCCTGTGCCGCAACGAAGCGTCCGGAAAGGCGGCCGCAGAGAGCTTTGCCGCCTACGGAGGGAGGTACGCCTGCTTTGGCTGCGACATCGCCGACGCCCGGTCCGTCAAGGCCGCCTCGGAAAAGATCTTCGGATTCTTCGACAATGCAGACGTGCTCGTCAACAACGCGGGCGTCGCCACCACGACGGATTTTCTCGATCCGAACGGCCTGAGCGAATGGCATCGCGTCATCGACACGGATCTTCACGGGGTTGCGAACGTCGTCTTTCACGTGGCGCCGAAGATGCGCGACGCCGGGCGCGGCGGCTGCATCATCAACATTTCCTCCGTCGGCGGGCAGCGGGTGTCCGGCTCGAAAGAGCACCACAATGCGCCGTACAACGCCTCCAAGGCCGGCGTGGACATCTTCTCGAAATATCTGGCCGTCACCCTCGGCGATTACGGCATCCGCGTCAATTCCATCGCGCCGGGCCCCACGCATTCGGATTTGGACAAGGATCTTCCGCCGAGTTTCATAGAAACAATTGAAAAAGAGCTTCCCGCGCATCGCTTCGGTGAACCCATTGAGATCGGCGCGCTGTGCGTGTTCCTCGCGTCCCCGGCCGGCGCGCAGATCACGGGCGTCGTGCTGCCGCATGACGGCGGTCTTTTGACCGTCGTATAACGCTTTCGGAGAATCAGGAGGCATGAAATGGCGTCTTTCAACAATTTCACACATCTGTTTACACCCTTGAAAGTAGGGAATACGATTTTCAAAAGCCGCGTGGAATTTTCTCCGATGGTCTGCGATATGACGACCTCCGCGGGGGAAGCCACGCAGGGTTACATCGATTTTGTGGAGCGTCAGGCCGAGTCGGGCGCGGCGATCATCCATCTCGGCGCGACCCCCGTCGACCGGTTAAATTCCGTCGATTATCGCGCGGAGCTGGATGTGACCGACGAACTCAAGATCGCGGGCCTCGTCATGATGGCCGAAGCGGCGCACCGGCACGGCGCCAAGCTCTCCGTCGAGCTTGTCCACGCAGGCCGCGGCGCGGACGCAGAGTTAATCACGACGCCCTACGCCATCGCTCCGTCGAACTTCACGATCCCGGGGCGCTGTCCATACATCAAGGAGATGGACCGGCACGACATCGATCGCGTCATCGCTTCCTTTGTGGATTGCGCCACGCGCCTGCAGCGCTGCGGCTTCGACGGCGTCCTCATACACGGCGCGCACGGCAATCTCATCGCGCAGTTCCTCTCGCCGATGACGAACACGCGCACGGATATGTGGGGCGGCTGTCCGGAGAGGCGCAGGCGCTTTCCGCTGGCCCTGCTGAAAGCCGTCCGCGAGGCCGTCGGCCCCGATTTTCTGGTCGAGCTGCGCATATCGGGCGACGAGATCGTCCCCGAGGGGATGCGCACGCCCGAGGTGATCGATTTTCTCAAGGAGGCGCAGGCATACATCGATCTCATCAACGTGTCCGCCGGGCTCATCGTCGAAACGCGCGGCCAATTCTACAGCATGCCGCCCTATTTCCGTCCGCGCGGCGCGAACGTCCCCTACGCGAGGGAGATCAAGGCCTGCAAGGACATCCGCATCCCCGTCAGCGTCGCGGGCGGCATCACGACCGCAGAGATGGCGGACGCGCTCATCGGCGAGGGCAGCGTGGACATGGTGTCCATCGCGCGCGCCCTGCTCGCGGATCCCGACATGCTGAACAAATCTTGGCGCGGACAACCCGAGAAAGCGCGGCCCTGCCTGCGCTGCTGGATGTGCGCGGGCGGCTACGGCACGCACATTCACTGCGCCGTCAACCCGCAGCTCGCGCGCACGTGGCGCTATTCGAGGCCGTGGCCCGCGGACAAAAGGAAGAAAGTCGTCGTTGTCGGCGGCGGTGTCGCCGGCACGCAGGCCGCGCGCACGCTCGCCGAGAAAGGGCACGATACAGTGCTCTTCGAGAAAAGCGGCGCCCTCGGCGGCCTCCTCAAAGACATCAGCCGCCTGCCTTTCAAGGACGACATGCTCTTCTACACCGAATGGCTGCAGCGTGAAACCCACGCTTGCGGCGCGGATATCCGCCTGAACACGGAAGCGACCGCAGAGAATGTCATGGCGGAGAAACCCGACGCCATCGTCGTGGCCGTCGGCGCCGTACCCGCGCGCCCGCCGATTCCGGGTCTCGACGGCGAAAAAGTTCACAATGTGCTCGACGTGGATTCGGGACGCGTGAAATTCCCGCAGGGCAGCAGGATCATCGTCCTCGGCGGCGGTCTCTCCGGCTGTGAGTCCGCGCTCGCGCTCGCGATGGAGGGCTGCGCCGTCACCATCGTCGATAGGATCAAGACGGACGATTTTGCGAGCGGCGGACACGACCTGGCGCGCAACATGCTCATGCAGCTGCTCGCCGACAACAAGGTCGAACTCATCGGGGAGACTCTCGTGCGCTCCGTTGCGGGCGGGAAAGTCGAGATTGAGGACAAAAACTGGAAGATTCGGTATCCGGAAGCGGATTTTATCGTTGAAGCTTTCGGCATGAAGAAGAATCAAGCGATGATTGATCGCTTCTTTGAACTCATCCCGGACGTATACTGTGTGGGCGACTGCGCGCAGGTGAAGAACATCATGAACGCGAACTTTACGGCATACGACAGAAGCTGTAATATTTGAGGCGTATCCGTCCGTTGGGATGTTTTCAAAGGTCTGTATGCCGATCAGGATTCTGCGGTGTACGTTGCCGCCTTTTGGTGCTGTGTGCATCGAATCCTCTGACCGGGGCGCCAAGGGGGCGGCGGCCCCTACGACAGGAGCCAGCGCTTTATGTTGCGCGCATCCTTGTCAAATTCCGCGCCGACCTTTACGATTCTGCGGTCGCCCGAGCTGTACGGAATCGAGTAACCTCTCTCGTCGATCTGCGCGAGCGCCTCCTCCGCCGTGCCGTTCAGCTTGAA